>NZ_JBHTCG010000033.1:0-102961 GCF_042665155.1 Sphaerisporangium rhizosphaerae
ACCCACCAGGAGTTCGAAGCCCTCTGGGTCAGGGCCACGCACCACCTCGACGAACGGGGCTAACAGGCCAGATCACCCAGGGCTCCGCCTAGAATTCCCACGTTCCGAATAAGACTCTCCGCCACTAGGCGCTGTCCACGAACGTCCACCGGCTCGGGCGCCGTAGCAGGCGCCGGCACCGCCGTACCACGACCCGCCGACCCGGCGCCGATCACCTCCAGCACGCGGCCGGGGGCGGAGAGCCGCGCCCGGTGAACGTAGGTGGTCACCGCACGGCGAATGTGAATCTTGGTCGACTCACACCACGCCACGAGGCCCTCGCTCATATCAAGATCATTCACCATGTCGCCGTCACCAACGTCCATGGGCAGTACAACTAGACCCGGACGGCTCGCCTGCCGTACCCCGCTCCGGGCGTCTCGCGTGCGCCGGTGTTCTCCAGACGGAGGTGTCCTGTCGCGGCGTCCGGTGGAGAGCTCTAGGCCGGCGTCCCGTGGTGGTGTTCGGCGGCGAGGCGGTTCTTGAGCCAGTGGTAGGACGCCTTCGGCGTGCGCTTCTGGGTGGCGAAGTCGACGTGGACCAGGCCGAACCTCTGGTTGTACCCCTCGGCCCACTCGAAGTTGTCCAGCAGCGACCAGACGTAGTACCCCCGCACGTCCACCCCCTCGGCCATGGCCGCGCGCAGCGCCGCGATGTGGCCGTCCAGGTAGGCGATGCGCCCCTGGTCGTCCACCACGCCGTCCGGGCCGGGCTCGTCGGCCTGCGAGCACCCGTTCTCGGTCACGTACACCGGCGGCAGCGCGTCGCCGTAGCGGGCTCGCAGGCCCGTGAGCAGCTCGCGCAGACCGTCCGGGACGACCGGCCAGCCGAAGGCGGTCGTCGGGTGGCCGGTGACGCCCGCGTCCACGAACGGCAGCCCACCGGTGTCCGCCCCGGGGGCGGGGGCGGCCACGCGGGTCGGGTTGTAGTAGTTGACCCCGAGGCCGTCCAGCGGCTGGGCGATGACCTCGAGGTCGCCGTCGCGGACGGCGTCGAGCGCGGGCACGCCGAAGGCCGACAGGTCCGGGTAGGAGCCGAGGAGCACCGGGTCGTTGAACAGCCTGTTGTGCAGGGTGTCGTAGGCGTCGGCGGCGCGCGCGTCCCGCTCCGCGTCCGAGGCGGCCCAGACCGGCGTGCAGTTGTTGGTGACCAGCACCCGTCCGGCGCCGTTCGCGCGCAGCGCCCGGGTGGCCAGGCCGTGCCCGAGGAGCTGGTGGTGGGCGGCGGGCAGCGCGTCCAGGAACAGCGCCCGGCCTGGCGCGTGTGTGCCCAGGGCGTAGCCGAAGACCATGTGGATGAACGGCTCGTTGAGGGTGATCCAGATGGGCACCCGGTCGGCGAGGCGGGCGGAGACGGTGTGGGCGTAGTCGGCCAGGCGGTGGGCGGTGTCGCGGTTCAGCCAGCCGCCCCGGTCCTCCAGGGCCTGCGGCAGGTCCCAGTGGAAAAGCGTGGCCGCCGGGGTGATGCCCTGGGCGCAGAGCCCGTCGACGAGGCGGTCGTAGAAGTCGAGGCCGGCCTGGTTGACCTCCCGGTCACCGCGCGGGTGGATTCTCGGCCACGATATGGAGAAGCGGTAGGAGTTCACCCCCAGATCCGCCATGAGCGTGACATCCTCTGACCAGCGGTGGTAATGATCGCAGGCGACGTCTCCGGTGTGGCCATCGCGCACGTTGCCGGATTCATGGGCGAAGGTGTCCCAGATGGACGTTCCCCGGCCGTCCTCCGCGGCGGCGCCCTCGATCTGGTAGGAGGCGGTCGCGGTACCCCAAAGGAACATGGTGACCTCCAGCAATATGAGTGATTCTCATGTTAAGCGCAGCAACCGGTTTCGGGAGGATGATGGGGAGATGATGAACGTCTCCGCAGGGACGCTTCGCCGCCGTCCCGCCCAGCGCCGCAGCCTCGAGCGGGTCGAGCGGATGCTGGACGAGTGCGCGCGACTGCTGGACGAGGTGGGCTACGACGGGCTGACCACCAAGGAGGTCGCCCGCAGAGCGGGAGTGCCCATCGGCACCTTCTACCAGTTCTTCCCCGACAAGCAAGGGCTCGTGCGGGCGCTGGCGCTGCGCAACCTCGACGGCTTCCTCGACCGGCTGACCATCCGGCTCGGCTCCGCCGAGATCACCGACTGGACCGACGCCGTCCACCTGGCCGTGGACGAGTTCGTCGCGATGAAGCGCACCACCCCCGGGTTCGCCATCGTCGACTTCGGCGAGATCCTGTTCTCCCCGGGCGGGCCGGCGCTCAAGGGCACCAACCGCCTGCTGGACGCGGCGCTGGAGAACAACGTCATCGTGGCCGACCGGCTAAGGGCGCTCACCATCGACCTGCTCGGCGCGCCCCGCGGGCCGGGTCTCGACCGCGCCCTCGTGGTGGCCGTCGAGGCGGCCGACGCCGTGCTCAAGCTCGCCTTCCGCCTGCACCCCGACGGCGACCCCGACCTGATCGCCGAGTGCAAGAACCTCGTCCGCCGCTACCTGGCCGACCACCTGCCCGAACGCTGAGGCCGCCCGGCCGGGCGGGGCCGCCGTACGGGAGAGGGCGGCGCCGCCGGAGGCTTGACCTGGAGCCCACTCCAGGTGGCATTCTCGGCGGGTGAGCATCTACACACCGGGACAGGTCGCGGAGGAGACCGGCTTCAGCCTCGACACCCTCCGCTACTACGAGCGCATCGGCCTGCTCGAGCCGATCGAGCGCAACTCCGCCGGGCAGAGGCGGTTCAGCGAGGAGGACGTCGGCTGGCTCGGCATGGTGCGGTGCCTGCGCGACACCGGGATGCCCATCGCCGAGATGCTGCGCTTCACCGCCCTCGTGCGCGGCGGGCGGCAGACCATCGGCGAGCGCATCACCCTGCTCGAGGCCCACGACCGGGAGGTGGAGGAGCAGATCTCCCGGCTCAGGGAGCGGCAGGCCGCCATCCAGCGCAAGATCCACCACTACCGCGACCTCCTCACCGAGCAGGCCGACCCGGCCCCCTGCGCCGCCCCCGGCGACCACGCCGCCTCCAACTGACCGGGCACACCCGCTCCCGGTCACCTCGGCAGGCGGCCGCGGCCGCCGGGTCCCGTCGTGGCGTCATCCGTCGCGTCGTGCGCGGTCAGACGGCGTTGGTGGGGGCTTGGCGGTCGTCGTGGGCGCGGCCGTAGGCGCTGGCCTGCAGGGTGTAGAGGTCGGCGTAGATGCCGTCGAGGGCCATCAGGTCTTCGTGGGTGCCCTGTTCGGCGACCTTGCCGTGGTCGAGCACGTAGATGCGGTCGGCGTACCGCACGCTCGCCAGGCGGTGGGTGATCAGCAGGACGGTGCGGCCGTCGGCGTGCCCGCGCATGCGCTCGAACAGCGCGTGCTCGGCGCGGGCGTCCAGGGCGGCCGTCGGCTCGTCGCAGATCAGCAGCGGGGCGTCGCGGTGGAAGCCGCGCGCCACCGCGATGCGCTGCCACTGGCCGCCGGACGGCTCGTGCCCGTCCTTGAAGCGCCGGTCGAGCAGCGTGCGGTAGCCGTGCGGCAGCTCGGCGATCACCTGGTCGGCGCCCGCGACCTCGGCGGAGGCGCGCAGGGCCGGCTCGCCCCTCTCAAGGCCCATGCCGATGTTGTCCCGCGCCGTGAGCGGCCAGCGGGTGTGGTCCTGGGCGATCACCGCGATGTTGCGCCGGAGCTCGTCCGGATCGACCTGGGCGATGTCCACGTCGTCCCACAGGACCCGCCCCTCGGCGGGGTCGTACAGACCCGCGATGATCTTGGCCAGCGTGGTCTTGCCCGAGCCGTTCTCGCCCACGAGCGCGACCACCTCGCCCCGGTCGATGTGCACCGAGACGTGGTCGAGCGCGGGCTCCTCCTTGCCCGGATAGTTGAAGGTGACGTCGTCCACGGCGATGCGGTCGAACGAACCTGGCGCGTGGCGCTCGCGCGGCGGCTCCGTGCGCCGGCCGGCCTGCTCGCAGAAGTCGAGGAAGTCGGTGAAGTACAGGCCCTCCTCGTACAGCCGGTTGGTGGCGTACATGAGGTTGGAGAGCGAGCTCTGGCCGGAGCGGATGGCGAGCACGGCCGTGCCGGCCACGGCCAGCGGCACGGCGCCGACGGCGAGCAGAACGCCCAGCGCCACGTAGACCAGGGCGGTGCCGGCGCCGCCCAGGGCCTCGCCGATGACGCGCGCCACCGCCTGGCGCCGGGCCATGCGCAGGATGGCGTCCTGCTCGGCGCCGGCGACCGCGTCGTACAGGCGGGTGAGGAACCGCCGCATGGTGAACGAGCGGACCTCGGCCGCCGTCGGCCGGGCCGCCATGAGGTCGCTGAGGATCCATTTGCGGCGTCGGACCGGGATCAGGGTGTACATCGTCGTGTAGCGCATGCGGGCCGCGCGGACGGCCGCCCAGGCGTCGGGCAGGACGGCCAGCAGGAGCAGGGGCAGCAGCACCGGGTGGAGGATGCCGAGCACGCCGGCGGCGGCGGCGATGCCGATGACGCCGGTGAGCAGGTCGATGGCGGAGTTCACCACGCTGTCCACCATGGACACGCCGCGCTGGCGGGCGCGTTCGAGGGCGTCGTGGAAGTCGGGGTCGTCGTAGCGGATGAGGTCGACGCGGCTGGTCAGCTCGTAGAGCTGCCGCTCGGCGATGCGCTCGACCTGTGGTTCGAGCCGGGCCTGCGCCCAGCCGGCGCCGGCCTGCAGGGCGGTGCGCAGCGTCGCGGCGGCCCCGACCAGCAGCAGGCTCGGCACCGCGGCCCTGACCCGCTCGGGCGTCGGCCCCGCGGTGAACAGTGCCTGGAGCACGCCGGTGGTGGCGAGCAGGCCGAAGGCGGTGAACACCCCGCCCAGCACGCTCAGCGCGATGGTGGCCGCCGTGTCGCGGCGGCTGGCCTGCCAGGCCAGGCGGACGGCGTGGCGGATGAGGGCGGGCAGCCGTCGGGCCACGGTGAGGAACCCGACGCCTGTCATCTTGTCGGCGTGGGCGTACCAGTCGCCGAGGGTGACCTCGCCGAGCTCGATCGACGCGTCGCCGGGAGCGAGGGCATCGGCCTGGTGCGGTGCGTCGTCGAAAGCCGGGCGATCGGCCCGGCGCGGTGCGTCGTTGGGAGCCGGGACGTCGGCCTCGTGCGGGGCGCTCGCGGACGGGGACGGGGCGCTCGCGGACGGCGAGGCGTCGGGGGGAGCGGTGACAGGGGCGGGGGTGTCGTGGGCGGGCGGGGGGGGGGCGCTCTTCGGCGTGGAGCCGTCCGGAGCGGATGGTTCCTGAGGAAGGTCGGCCATGCTCGCAGTGTGACCGCCGCCACCGACAAATTAAAGCGGCGGTGGTAAAGCATCACTTTTAAGTTGAAAGCGCAATTATTGCAGTAGGCGACTTATGTCCGGGCCGAGCGGCCGCGCGGCGAGCGCGGCGGCCCGCCGGGACGCGGCTCGCGCCGGCCGGCCGGACCCGCCGCGGGCCCCGGAAGGTCGGCGGCGAGGCGCTCGGCCTCGTGGTGCAGCGCGGCTATGAGGAGGAGTTCGAGGCTCAGGTCTTCGAGGTCGACGGTTTCCATCTGCGTCTCCCGACGTGAGGTGCCTTGCCGGCCCGGAGGTCGTCCGCGAGGTCGGCGCTCGGGGAATCTTACCTTCCGTGATGGCAGATCGCAGTCGTGGCCAGGGTAGATCACTCTTTGTAGGTAACGGGCGAACCGAAATCGGCGTTTGAGCAGGCAGGTTGCCGAGGGCGCCGGCGGAAGCGCCTGACCCCGTCGTCGCTCCGCCATCGATCTCCTGCCGTCCGGTCGTCGGCCACTGCCCGGCTGATCGTCTCTCGTCCCGGGAACGTGCCAAGCGGAGGTGGCCCGCATCCTGGCCCGGCGTCTTCCCTGTACGTGATCAGAGCAGGGTAACCAATACGGTCACAATTACGGAAGGTGGTATTTCGTGAAAATCTACCTATTCGGCGACGGGTGCCAGGGTGCACGGTGGCCTTGACATGCCTGCATCGGCCCACTGCCAGGAAATCACGATTCTTCCCCCGAAAGCCTGTTGTCCCGAAGCGCGGCGTTCGACAGCCTTCATACATGCGAATCGTGACGGGAAATGAGCGGGACGCGGTGCTTGGTGGAACACTTGCGTGTCGGCCGAGCCCCCTCGCCGGGGAGGCGAGAGCCGCCGGCGGGTGACCGCCGGGCGTGCGCAACGTCCCCGGCGGGGCCTCATCGAAGGCCGGCCGCCACGACGGCCCGTGTCCCGCGTGATGGGCGAGGTCACCTCGGAGGGGTGGAGACCGGACCCGGGGACACGCGGCCCGCGAGCTCGGGTCCCGGCGCCCATGGTGCCGACGACCCGGGCTCGCCCCCGCCGTGGACGACGGGTCAGCCGGAGCGCACGTCCAGCCCGAGGGCGGTGGCGATCAGCACCGCCTGCGCGAGGTCGACCACGGCTCCGCGCAGGTTGACGCTCAGCGGGTCGAGCGAGGACAGGTCGCTGCCGCGAAGGTCGCATCGGGACAGGTCGGCGAGCCGCAGCGAGGCGCCCGACAGGTCGGCCCGCTGGAGCGTGGCGCCCTCCAGCCGGGCGCCGGTGAGGTCGGCCTCGCGCATGCGCACGTCCGTGAAGGAGACGCCCCGCAGCTCGGCGCCGGACAGGCGGGCGAACGACCAGTCGCCGCCGTCGACCTTCAGCAGGTCGAAGGAGCAGCCGTCGAACTCGCTGCCGACCATCTTGCACCCGGTGAAGGCGGCGTCGAAGAAGTTGCACCGGGTGAAGGTGCAGTTGAGGAAGGCCGCGTCGGTGTGCCGTGAGGCGTTGAACCGCACGCGCCGGAAGGCGCAGCCGGAGAAGACGGCGCCCTGGTCGATCATCTCGGTCATGTCCACGTCGACGAAGGCCACCTGGTCGTGCCGCTCGCCCGTCACGTCCCGCCCGTCCCAGTCGTCGGACTCGATGGAGCTGAGGATCTCGGGCGCGGGACGGTCGCCGGTGGTACGGGAGCTCATGGCAGTGCCTTTCCGTGTGGTTCGCGCGGTGGCGGGGCCGCTATATGGAGACGTTATTCGCACACCCTTGACGGTGCGGGTTGTGAGATGGGTTGATTGCGTACTGACAACGTTGTCACCTTGGGCCTGGTACACGGGGGCGGGCTTACGTGCGACAGCTCCTCGAACCGTGAAGGGACCAGAGCAATGCGACGACGCTGGATGTCGGCCGTCGCGGTGACCGTGGCAGGCCTCCTGTCCCTCGCCGCCTGTGGCGGCGGTGGTGACGAGAAGGGCACCGGCGCCGATGGGAAGACCGCGAACAAGCAGGTTGAGGTCTTCTCCTGGTGGACGGGCCCCGGTGAGGCCGACGGCCTGAAGGCCATGCGCGAGATCTTCCAGAGGCAGAACCCGAACCTGTCGTTCTTCGACGCCGCCGTGGCCGGCGGCTCAGGCGACAAGGCCCGGGCGCTGCTGTCCAGCAAGCTGCAGGCCAACCAGCCGCCGGACACCTTCCAGGGACACGCGGGCGCCGAGCTGCAGGGCTACATCAAGGCCGGCAAGCTGGAGCCGCTGAACTCCCTCTACGACGAGCTCAAGCTCAAGGACGTCTTCCCGCAGCAGCTCGTGGACCAGATCACCTACGAGGGCAACGTCTACTCGGTCCCGGTCAACATCCACCGCTCGAACGTTCTGTGGTCCAACCCCAAGGTGCTGAAGGACGCGGGCATCTCGGCCGCGCCCAAGACCATCGAGGAGTTCATCGCCGACCTCGAGGCCGTCAAGAAGACCGGCAAGATCCCGCTGTCCATCGGCTCGGAGTGGACCGTCGTCCACCTGATGGAGAGCGTGCTGCTCGGCTCGCTGGGCACCGACGGCTACAACGGGCTGTGGGCCAAGGGCGCCGACTGGTCGGGCCCGAACGTCACCAAGGCGCTCACCGACTTCAAGACGATCCTGTCCTACGCCGGTCCGCCGCAGGACGACTGGCAGCCCGCCGCCAAGCAGGTCGCCGACGGCGCCGCCGCGTTCAACATCATGGGCGACTGGGCCTACGGCTACTTCCACAACGCGCCGGACGGGGGCCTGGGCAAGAAGTCCAAGGAGGACTTCGACTGGGCGGCCTCGCCGGGCACGGACGGCACGTTCATGTGGCTGTCGGACAGCTTCACCCTGCCGAAGGGCGCGCCGAACAAGGACGGCGCCCTCGCCTGGCTCAAGGTCGCGGCGAGCAAGGAGGGCCAGGACGCCTTCAACCCCAAGAAGGGCTCCATCCCGGCCCGCAAGGACGCCGACAAGAGCCTCTACCAGGACTACCTGGAGTGGGACCTCGGCCAGTGGGCGAACGACAAGCTGGCGGGCTCCATCCAGCACGGCGTGGTCGCCAACGACGCCTGGAAGACGGCCATCACCGAGGCGGTCGGCCTGTTCCTGCAGAGCAAGGACCCGGCCAAGCTGCAGCAGGCCCTGGTCGAGGCCGCCAAGACCAACAATCAGTGAGTTGATCTCTTACGGCTCGCGCCCGCGTCGCTCTTCAGGCGCGGCGGGCGCGGGCCTTCGCTGGGGGTAAGTGTGTCGCGCGTCCGCAGATGGCTGCCGGGTCTGCTCCTGGTCACGCCGTCGATCATCGCGATAGCGGTCTTCGTGTACGGAATGCTCGGCTGGAACTTCAAGCTGGCCATGACCGACCGGCACGACGAGATCTCCGCCGGGAAGTTCGTGGGCCTGACGAACTTCGTCTCGCTGTGGGACCAGGAGCGCTGGGGCATCTCGGTCAGGCACGCCATCGTGTTCACCGTCGTGTTCGTGGGCGGCGCCCTGGCGCTCGGCTGGCTCCTGGCGTTCCTGATGGAGAAGGGGATCAGGGGTGAGGGCGGCTTCCGCGCCATCTACCTGTTCCCGATGGCCATCTCGTTCGTCGCCACGGGCGTGGTGTGGCGCTGGCTGATGAACAGCGGCCAGGACGCGCAGGCGGTGGGGCTGAACCGGCTGTTCGACGCCGTCGGGCTGGGGTTCCTGCAGAACGAGTGGTTCCGGGGCCAGGACTGGGGGATGGCGGCGATGGCCATCCCCGCCGTCTGGCAGATGTCCGGATATGTTATGGCATTGTTCTTGGCCGGGTTCCGCGGTGTGCCGGACGACCTGCGCGAGGCCGCTCGGGTGGACGGCTGCAAGGAGTGGCAGGTCTACCGCTACATCGTCTTCCCGTTCCTGCGGCCGGTCACCCTGTCCGCCCTGATCATCCTCGGGCACATCTCGCTCAAGGTCTTCGACCTGATCGTGTCGGTGTCCGGCAAGCAGATCATCACCGACGTGCCCGCCGTCTTCATGTGGGTCGCCGTCTTCGACGCCCACGACCCGGCCAAGGGCGCCACGATCGCCGCCTACATCGTCCTGACCGTCGCGGTCTTCGTCGTGCCCTACCTCATCTGGAACGCCCGCAGGGAGAAGCGCTCATGAGCACGGCCGTCGCGGCCCCGTCCAAGACCCGGCACCAGGCGCCGCCGGCGGCCCGCCGGGCCCGCTGGCCGCTGTACCTGCGGTTCGCGCTGCTGCTCATCTTCGTCCTGGTCTTCCTGATCCCGATCTACGTCCTGCTGGTCACCAGCTTCAAGCCGCTGACCGAGGCCGATCCGAGCCAGGCGTGGAGCCTGCCGAAGGTCTGGACGACCGAGGCGTGGCAGGTGGCCTGGGAGAAGCTCAAGCCGGGCATCGCCAACAGCTTCCTGCTGGCGATCCCCGGGTCGCTCATCTCGGCCGCGCTCGGGGCGATGAACGGGTTCGTCCTGTCCAAGTGGCGCTTCCCGGGCGCCGACGTGGTGTTCACGCTGTTCCTGTTCGGCATGTTCATCCCGTACCAGGGGGTGATGATCCCGCTGGTCCAGCTCATGGTGGATCTGGGGGTGTACGGGGGCATCCCCGGGCTCGTGCTGGCCCACGTCGTCTACGGCATCCCGATCTGCACGCTGATCTTCCGCAACTACTACGTGACGATCCCGGACGAGCTCATGGAGGCGGCCAGGGTCGACGGCGCGGGGATGCTGCGCACCTTCTGGTCGATCGTGATCCCGGTCTCCGGGCCGGCGGTCGCCGTGGTGATCATCTGGCAGTTCACCTCGATGTGGAACGACTTCCTGTTCGCGGTGTTCCTCACCGGGCCGACGTCCTGGCCGACGACCGTGATGCTGAACAACATCGCCGGCGCGCAGACCGTCCCCTACAGCCAGCAGATGGCCGCCGCCATCCTCGCCTCGATCCCGACGATGGTCGTCTACGTGCTGCTCGGCCGCTTCTTCATGCGCGGCCTCATGGCCGGCGCCCTGAAGGGCTGAGGTGGTGTAAGTGGCGTTGCCGCTTGGAGGTCCTTACCGGTAGGGTCGGCATGTAAGTGCCGAAAGCCCATTCCGATCCTTACCGGAGGGGTGCATGACTCCGCACGCTCCGCATGCCGACCGGGCCGGGTCCACGCTGCGGCAGTTGATCACGCTGGCCGTGCCCGCCCTGGGCGTCCTGGCCGCGGAGCCGCTCTATCTGCTCGTCGACACGGCCGTGGTCGGCCATCTCGGCGCGGTGCCGCTCGCGGGACTCTCGGTCGGCGCGATCGTTCTGGCGCAGATCGCCACCCAGATGACGTTCCTGTCCTTCGGCACGACCGCGCGCGCGGCCCGGCTGCACGGCGCGGGCCGCCGGGCCGACGCCGTGGCCATGGGCGTGCAGGCGACGTGGCTCGGCGCGATCACCGGGCTGGCGCTGGTCGTGGCCGGGCAACTGCTCGCCGGGCCGATCGCCCGTCTGCTCGCCGGCGACGACCAGGTGGCCGAGGCCGCGGTGGGCTGGCTGCGCATCGCCCTGTTCGGCGCCCCGATGATCCTGATCACCATGGCCGGAAACGGCTGGATGCGCGGCGTGCAGGACATGCGGCGCCCGCTGCGCTACGTCCTGACGGGCAACGCGATCTCCGCGGTGCTGTGCCCGGTGCTGGTGCACGGGCTGGGCTGGGGGCTCGACGGCTCGGCCGTCGCCAACGTGGTCGCGCAGCTCATCTCCGCGAGCCTGTTCGTGCGGGCGCTGGTGAGCGAGGGCGTGCCGCTCACGCCGGTGCCCGCCGCGATGCGCGCCCAGCTCGGCATGGCCCGCGACCTGGTGCTGCTCGGGCTGGCCTTCCAGGCGTGCTGGGTGTCCGCCACCGCGGTGGCCGCGCACATCTCCACGGCGGCGGTCGGCGCCCACCAGGTGGTGTTCCAGCTGTGGATGTTCCTGGCCTTCGTGCTCGACGCGCTGGCCATCGCCGCGCAGGCGCTGGTCGGGGCCGCGCTCGGCGCGCGGGACGGAGAGCGGGCGCGCCGGCTGGCCTGGCAGGTGGCCGGCTGCGGGCTCCTCTTCGGGACGGTGCTCGGCGTCGTGTTCGCCGCGCTGGCAGGCACCCTGCCCCACGTGTTCACCGCCGACGCGGCCGTGCTGGCGGAGATGCCGCGCGCGTGGTGGTTCTTCGTCGCGCTGCAACCGGTCGGCGGCGTCGTGTTCGCACTGGACGGCGTGCTGCTGGGCGCCGGCGACGCGGCGTACATGCGCACCGCGACGCTGTGCGCGGCGGCGCTGGGGTTCCTGCCGGTGGTGTGGGCGTCGCTGAGCCTCGGCTGGGGGCTGGTCGGGATCTGGTCGGGGTTGTCGCTCTTCCTGCTGATCCGGATGACCACCCAGCTCGCCCGGCTCCGATCCGGCCGCTGGGCCGTACTCGGCGCGATCCGCTGACCCGTAGTGGACGGCGGACGGCGGGGGACGGACGCCGGGGGACGGGGCCGCGGGACGGGGGCCGGTCAGGCGCCTTCGGACAGCGCGTCGCCCAGCGGGGTGCGGTGGTACAGCACCGAGCGGCCCACCCGCGTGCCGGTGATCAGACCGGCCTCGCGGAGCGCCGCCACATGGTCGCCGGTCCCGCCGACGCTCATGTCGAGCAGGGCGGCGAGCTGCGTCGTGGTCGCCGGCAACCGCAGCAGGATCGCCGTCCGGGTGGCGCCGATGAGCCGGGTGAGCCCCCGCGGCGGAGCGTGCTCCGCCGCGATGCCCCGGGCCTGATAGACCAGAGCGTACGGCCAGGCGTCCTCCAGGTACGCACCCACCCCCGGCCCGAAGACGGTAGGGACCAGCAGCAGCCCCCGGCCGCCGAGCCGGTGCCGCTCGTCCTTCCCCGCGGCCTCCATCCGCACCGCGATGTGGCCCGGGCCGTCGACGGCGCACCAGCGCACCCGCGGGTCGAGGTCGTCGAGCGCCGCCGCCCACCCATAGGCGGCCAGGCGCCCCGCGCGGTAGGCGACGTCGCGTTCGAGGATCGCCTGGAAGCGCGGCCAGCCGGGCGCGAGGATCTCCTCCCAGGTGGCCCGCAGCACGTCGGCCAGCAACTGGACGATGTCGGGCCGGTCGAGGACGGCCAGCGCCTCGGGGGAGGGCGGAGGGCCGCCGCGCAGGTTCCTCGCGATCTCCTCGCGCGCCTGGGCGAGGGGCGTGGCCCGCATCACCGCCAGCTCGTCGTCGAAGGCGACGTTCACCCCGGCCGGGGGCGGGGCGATGAAGTCGGCGTTGTACTCGCCCCGCCGGAACAGCGAGACCAGCGCTCCGAGCGCGGGCAGTCGCGCCAGCAGCCGCTCGTAGGCGGGCCGGTGCCGCTCCACCCACGGCCGGTGCACCCCCGCCTCGTACCGGCCGGACAGCAGCCACAGGGCGTGCATGGTCTCGATCAGCCGCGAGACCGCGAACCGGCTGGTCATCACATCCTGCGGACTGACCTCGACCCGGATCACCCTCCCCACGTCACCCTCCCCTCCACGTCGTTCGCGCCGTTCGCCCTGGTCCTGGGCGTCTTCGCGCAGGGACTCTCCCGGGGCCTGCCCGCCTGCGGTCCGCCCCTGTGCCTTGGGCATGGGGGAGAAGGGCGCCGTGACGGTGGGGTGGGGGACGGTGGTTCCGGCGCCCCTCGTACGGCGGGTGACTCGGCCCGAGCGGCTTGTGCCGGGCGTTTCATCGTCTTCGTCGCTGACCTTTCGGTTATTTCCGAAACTTTAGCCATGGTGGGCCGATGGCCGCAGCATCGTGGCGGGAGGTGGCGGTGACCAGGACAGACCACACGCGACGGGCGACGTTCGGCCAGGTGTTCGCCGTGCCCGAGTTCCGCGTGCTCTTCGGGAGCTTCGCGCTGCTGGTGGCGGGCGACACGGTCAAGATGCTGGCGTTCGCCGCGCTGGTGTACGGACGGACCGGTTCGGCCGGTCTGTCGGCGCTCGCCTACATGAGCGGGTTCCTGCCGTACGTGCTCGGCGGGACGTTCCTGCTTTCGCTGGCCGACCGGATGCGGCCCCGGCGGCTCATGATCGCGGGCGAACTGGTCCGTGTCGCGGTCTGCCTGGCGCTGGCCTCCGGCGGTATGCCCGTGTGGGCGATGCTGCTGCTGGTCGTGGTCACCGGGACGCTCAACCCGGTGTTCGGCGCCGCGCGCACCGCCACGCTCCCGGAGTTGCTCCCCGGGGACTCCTACGTCCTCGGCCGCTCGGTGCTCACGATCACCTCCGCCGGTGCGCAGATCGGCGGCCTGGCCGCCGGGGGCGCCGTCCTGTCCCTGGCCGGCCCCGGGGGAGCCCTGCTGATCACCGCCGCGCTGTCCGCGGCGGGCGCCGTCCTGCTGCGGCTGGGCCTGCCCGACCACCCGCCCCGCGCGGCCGTCCCCACCGCCGTCCCCTCGTCGCCGGGCAGGGCCGAGACCGCGGCGAGCGGCACGGGAAGCGTGCTGGATCGGCCGTCGGCGGAGAGCACGGAGATCAGTGGCGGCGGGGCGGGGGTCGGTGGCGGCGGGGCGGAGACCGGTCGCGGACGGCACGGGGCAGGGCACGCACGGGCGGAGGCCGGTCGCGGACGGCACGGGGCAGGGCACGCAAGGCTTGACCTGGGGGCGGCCGAGGGGAACGCGGTGCGGGCGTCGCTGCGGGTCAACCGCCGGCTGCTGGCCGACCGGCGTGTCCGCGCGCTGATGCTGTGCAACTGGATCCCGGTGATGTTCGTGGCCGGCGCCGAAGCCCTCGTGGTCCCCTATCTCAACGAGCGAGGCGCCCCGTCCCAGGCAGGGTTCGTGCTCGCGGCGTTCGCGGTCGGGATGGCGCTCGGGGACCTCGTCGTCGGCAGGTTCGCCGCTCCGGCCATGCGCGAACGGCTCTCCTTCCCGCTCGCCGTGGCCTCGGGGGTGCCGCTGGCCGCCTTCGCCGTGCGGCCCTCGCTTCCGTGGTGCCTGGCGCTCGGCGTGCTGACCGGGGCGTGCCTGGCCTACAACCTGGGGCTCCAGCGCCGGTTCGTGGACGCCGCGCCGCCGGACGCCCTCGGCCAGGCGTTCGGCCTGTTCACCTCCGGCCAGATGACCACGCAGGGCCTCGGCGCCGCGCTGGCGGGCGCGATCGCCTCGCTGCTCCCCGCGCACCTCGCCATCGCGGTCATCGGCGGCGCCGCCGTCCTCGCGGCACTCGCCCTCGCTCGCCACCTCCGCCCCGAGCGCGCAGAGCCGGCAGAGCCCGCGGAACCCGGACGACCCGTGGAGCCTTCAGGACCCGGACGGACCGCGGGGTCCTCGCGGCCCGCACGGTCCGATCAACCCGCGGACGCCGCCCCGCCCGTCCAGGCCGGTGAGGGTGGGGCCGCGGTCATCGAGGTTGGGAGAGGCTGAGCCGGGCGCCGAGACAGGTGAGAAGTTCCAGCTGGTCGTAGTAGATGCAGTGCATGGTGATCAGGCCGTTTCGAAAGGCCCGCGTACTGCACCCGCGGATGGTCACTCCCCGCCCGGTGGCTTCGATCACCTCGCCGTCGGGCATGAGGAACGGCCCGTTGTGAGTCCCGGTGAGGATCCATTCCATGATCACGCAGTCCCCGGAGAGCATCTTGTTCCACGGGGTCAGCTGGAGATCGGGGAAGGCGTCCAGGAAAAGGGCCCAGAAGGACCCGATCTCGTCGCGGCCCTCGCCCTTGCCGCTGGGCGACATGTAGAACGCGTCCTCGGTGTAGCAGCGGGTCAGCGCGCCGAGATCGTGCTTGTTGATCGCGTTGACCATCCGGCTGGTGACTTCCTCGAAGTCGGACATCGCGAGCCCCCTTTTCCTCGCGTCACCTGTCACGGTACTCCGCCCGCCCCGGCGCCGCCCGACGGGAAGACCCGCCACAGCCTCCTTGGGCAACCTCATCGTGAACCTCAGGCCACCGGTGGGAAAAGCCGCCCTCGTGAACCTCAGGGCAGCAGCAAAGCCTTGCCGGGGACCTCGCGCGCCTCGATCGCCGCGTGCGCCTCGGCGGCCCGGACGAGGGGGAAGGTGCGGCCGATGACCGGCTCCAGCCGGCCCGCCGCCGCCTCGGCCATGGCCCGCTCGGCCAGCCGGTTCCGCTCGGCAAGACCGAGCTGCACGTCCTGGATGCCGCGAACGGTGATCTGGCGCCGGCCCGCCTCCGCCGGATCGATCGCGCTGAAGCCGCCGCCGGCCGCGCCGTGCGCCGAGAAGCGGGCGCCCGGGGCGGCGATCGCGAACGCCGCCTGCCCGATCCGGCCGCCCGCGCCGTCGAACACCACGTCGGGGCCGCCGGTCACCTCCCGGACGTGCTCCGCCCAGCCGGGCTCGGTGTAGTCGACGACGACGTCGGCGCCCATCCGCTGGGCGAGGTCCAGTTTGCGCTCCCCGCGCGCCGCCGCGGTCACCCGCGCCCCGGCCGCCCGCGCGAGCTGGACGAGCAGGATGCCCATGCCGCCGGCCGCCGCCGTGACCAGCACCCGGTCACCCGGCTTGACCTCGGCCGCGTCGAGGACCGCGAGCCCCGTCACGCCGTCGTGCATGAGGGCCGCCGCCCACGTGGGGTCCAGGCCGTCCGGGACGGCGAGCAGCGCCTCCGCCGGGACGGCCACCCGCTCGGCGTACCCGCCCTGGGAGTCCGGGGTGCAGGCCGCGACCGTCAGGCCGGCCCAGGCGGCGTCCACGCCCTGGCCCGTGGCGCTCACCCGCCCGGCCACCGCCCCGCCCGGCACGTACGGCGGCTCGACCGCGAACCACTGCCGGGCCGTCCCGGAGCGGATCTGCGTCTCGACGAACAGGGTGTCGGCCGCCGCGACGTCGATCACGACCTGTCCCGGCTCCGCCACCGGATCGGGCACCTCCGCCGCCACCAGCACCTCGGGGCCGCCGAACCGCTCCACTCGTACAGCGCGCATGCCGCCACTCCCTCTCATGGGACGACCGTCGTCCGAGGGGCAGTCTTGAACTTCAACTCAAGGTGAAGTCAACTCCGCCGTCGCCTCGGCGGGCGCTCGGCGCACGTCCGGCAGTGCAAGCACGGCCAGATTGGCGGCGGCGACCAGGACCGCCCCGGCGACCAGCGGCGCCGCCGTGCCGGTCACGGCCGCGACCGGCGCGGCGACGGCCAGGCCTAGTGGCCGGGCGGCGAAGGAGATGAGCCCGTCGAACGCTCCCACGCGGCCCAGGGCCTCCTCCGGGATGCGCTGCTGCAACGACGTCTCCCAGAGAGGGGTCAGCACGCCGAGGCCGAACATGGCGACGCAGTAGGCTCCGGCGACCACCGCCAGCGGCATCGGCGGGCCGAAGGCCGCCAGGGGGAGCGCGTAGGCGGCGGCGCCGACCGCGACGGCCGCGAGCGGGCGGCGGACCGGCAGCCGGGGCGCGGCGTAGACGCCCACCAGCAGGCCGACGGTGCCGAGCTGGGTGATCAGCACCCACGAGGCCTCACCGCCGAGATCGCGCACGGCGATCAGCGGGCCGAGCGTCAGCAGGAAACCGGCGGCCAGGTGCCACACTCCGTGGCCGAGCACGCTGGCCAGGAACCACGGGTGCCGGCGGGTCTCCACCCATCCTTCGCGCAGGTCGGCGAGGAACGACCCGCGCGGGCCCCGCCGGACGGCGCGGGCGGGTCGCAGCCCGCCGAGCGTCAGCGCGGAGACGGCGAACAGTCCGCCGGTGAGCAGCGAGGACCAGCCCGGGCCGAGAGCGAGGACGAGCGCGCCGGCCGTGGCGGGAGCCACCACCTGGGCGAGCCCCTGGGCCACGCCGATGCGCGCGTTCACGCGCAGCCGCTCCTGATCGGCCACCACGGCCGCCACCAGCGTCCGCACCGCGGGCGTCCCGAGGGCCAGGCCCGCGCCGGTGATCGCCGACAGCACCGCGATGTCGGGGATGCGGACCACGCCCGCGAGCAGTTCCGCCGCGACGCCGAGCTGTGCCGCGCCGCGCACCAGGTCGGCCGCGAGGACGACCCGCTGCGGAGGGAAGCGGTCGGCGACCACCCCGGCGACCGGGAGCATGAGCAGCATCGGGATCATCTCGCAGGCGAGGACGAGCCCGAGGTCGCCGGCGGAGCCGGTGGCGCGGACGACCGCGAGGGTCAGCGTCGTCGGGATCAGCGCGGTCGCCAGGGCCGCGATCGTCCGCCCGACGAGCAGGCGGCGCACAGGTGAGCTCATGGGCCGAGAACATATTTCGCTAGCTAATCTTTTGTCAACGAAATACTTGTCGGCGTAGCATACTTACGGGATGGAGGACTCCGTCGATCGGCATCTGGCGCGGTGGCGCGACAAGGCGCCGTTCGACGAACGGGTCGAGGCGATCAT
The DNA here is from genome assembly GCF_042665155.1 of Sphaerisporangium rhizosphaerae. Classification (NCBI taxonomy): domain Bacteria; kingdom Bacillati; phylum Actinomycetota; class Actinomycetes; order Streptosporangiales; family Streptosporangiaceae; genus Sphaerisporangium; species Sphaerisporangium rhizosphaerae. Next base: position 17,600 of record NZ_JBHTCG010000033.1, read on the forward strand.
CACGCGCATCCAGCTCCTGGGACGCCACGTCGCGCACGCCAAGGACCGCGCGCTGGCCGAGGTCGGCCTTCAGGGGTTCGAGTTCGAGACCCTGCACCGCCTCGTGGCCCGGGGCGAGCCCTGGCGGGCGACGCCGTCCGAGCTGGCCACCGAGCTGATGGTCTCGCCGGCCGGCATGACCGGGCGCCTCGCGACCCTCGAGAACGCCGGCCTGGTCCGCAGGCTGCGCGGCGTCGAGGACCGCAGGCGCGTCGACGTCGAGCTCACCGAGCAGGGGCACGCCCGGTGGTACGCCGCCATGGAACTGCGCGGCACCGCCGAGGACGGCATGGTCCACCCCCTGACCCAGGCCGAGCAGGACACCCTGATCGCCCTCCTCAAACGCATGCTCATCCAAGCCGAGTCCACCCGCTGAGCCATAGCCCTTCGATGCGAACCTGAATCTCGGCGCGCTCAGCGAAGACGCGTGGCTCGTGGCCGACAGGTGGAAGGACGCCGCTCCTCCGTGGTTCCGCCACGGCCTGGCCGCGCGCTGCGACAAACGCGCCTAGATGTCCTCCGCGCCGTCACCCTGGCCGTCCTGATCATCTGGGTCCCAACGTGATCCACGAAACAGCACTCAGCCCACCAGAGCCGGCCACTACTCGAACGGGACCTTCGGCAGATCGAACAAGTCAGAGCAATGCTCGAATGAGGCTGGCTGCGCGGGCACTTACCGCGCCGACGTCTTCCACGGCATGAACGTCGGCGCCGAGTGCGCGGAAGACCTGTTCCGCCTCTTCGTAGGCTGTGTCCTGTTGAGGCGTCTCTGGCGTCGCAATGACTACTTGCAGGTCTACATCCGGCGCGACTTCACTCACTCGGCCCCGCGCGTCGACCACTCGGGCTTCGTCGCCGCGGCGTAGGCGCTCCAACGCAAAGCCCCAGGCCTTGACCTGGGTGAGTAGTCTTTCTGAGCCGGTGACGCGGAAAGACCATCCTTGGGCTAGTTGTACTACTCTGCCATTGGCGATGGCAATATCTACCGTAGAATGCAACCTGTCACCGATGAATACATCCGATTTAGGTCGTAGTAGATGTGCCGGTATCTCGGCCCGCACATAAGCCTTGCGTAGATCTTGAACCACTCGATCTTTGCCGATGGCGACCTGCCGACGTTGTGATGCCGGATCGATGATCATGTGGTCGAAGATGATGTCCAAGGCTGCTTCAGCGTGGGTGGCAACGATCGGCGCAGGAGGGCTGAGTTGCACGACGTTCCGGTGATCATGATGTAGCTCGGCTAGCCAGTCCGCACTAAGTGTGTGACCTGCCCCGGTTTCCAAGGCTTCGCGCGCTTCGCCGATCTCGCTACTCATGCGAGCGAGGAATCGGTCTGTTACATCGATGGCCGATGCCGGTGCGAACTTCTTGATCCGGTCCGTGTTGCTCAAGCGCCGCACAGCCCAATCTCCTGTTGCGGCATCTCCAGCCACGGCGCCGACGTTCACGAACTCCCCGGTACGCGGATCAGGAAGGCAGCGAACGATTGAGTAGATGTATCTGCCCAATGGATGTACTCCCTTCAGATCAGCGCTCGGAGTCGGTTGGCTACCGCGGGTGCTCTGTGCTCGAGGAACCAACCGAGCGTGGCCAAGGCTTCGTCGGCCACTGGCCACGATGCTGGCACGGCACACAGGATGTTGACGAGAGCGTCGCGATCAATTTTCTCAAGAGCTTCGGCAACGGTCTCGACGGCCCCCTTATCCAGGCCGGCCGGGCTGTCAGGCAGCTCGTTGGGCTCGTCAGCGGACAGGTGGAGGAACTTGCTCTCGATGTGTCCATCGTTGGGTGGTAGATACAGGCCGTGGTCATGCGAGTAGATCGATTGGTCGTCGTCGAGGTCGTGGAGCCACTGGGAATCACTGCCCCAACACCAGTCGTAGAGGGCATATACACCGACTGGTGATATGCACATCTGCCCCTTTTGTCGTTGCAGGCGCATGGAAGTGGCGGCCCTATCTCTCCGTAAAAGCCGGGTGAGACGGGTCAGGCGGGTGGGGGGAGTTCGCCGGAGCCTCGGGGGATGAGGTGGGTGGGGAGGCGGATGCGTTCGACCGGGCCGGTCTCGCCGGTCAGGCGGCGGAAGAGCAGTTCGGCGGCGGTGCGGCCGAGGCGGGTCGGGTCCTGGGCTACCACGGTGATCGCCGGGTTCAGCAGGTCGGCGAGCGCGAAGTCGTCGAAACCGACGATGGCCGGCCGTGACGCCTCCGCGCCGGGGGTGACGCGGCAGGGGAGGACGGCCGGGCCGGTGGACAGGGTCTCCAGGGCGCGCAGGGCGGCCATGGTTAGCTGGCCGTTCCCGGTGAACAGGGCGGTCGGCGGGTGGTCGAGCGCCAGCGCGCCGGCCACGGCCGCGGTCACCCGGCTCTGCTCGGGGACGCCCATGGAGACCAGCGCCGGGTCGTACGGGAGGCCGGCGGCCTCCAGCGCCTGACGGTAGCCGCGCAGCCGTTCCTGGGCGGTGAAGATGGCGGCCTGGTCGCCGAGGAAGGCGATGCGGCGGTGGCCGTGCGCGATGAGATGGGCTACGCCCGTCCTCGCGCCTCCGTCGTTGTCGCACAGCACGGTGTCCACCTCGACGGCGGGGCCGGGGGGACGGTCGGCGAAGACGGCGCGGGTGCCCGCGGCCAGCTCGGGGGCGAGGTAGCCGTGGTCGTACCCCGCCGGCACGATGACCAGCCCGTCGACGCGCCGGGCGCAGAAGGCCAGCACCAGCGCGCGCTCGCGCTGCGGGTCCTCGCCTGAGGAGCCGGTGAAGACCAGGGAGCCGTTGCGCAGCGCGACATCCTCCACGGCGCGGCTCAGGCCGGAGTAGAACGGGTCGGCGACGTCCTCGATGATGAGACCGATGCTGGCCGTGCGCCCTCGCCGGAGCACCCGGGCGCCGTCGTTGCGGCGGTAACCGAGCAGCTCGATGGCCTGGCGCACCCGTTCGGCGGTCGCCGCGTTGACACCCGGCTCGTCGTTGACCACGCGGGACACCGTCTTGAGCGCGACGCCTGCCGTGGCCGCGACGTCGTTCATCGTAGGCCGCCCGCGCCTGGTCTCTGCCACGCTCCGCATCATTCCGTATCGGAGCGCGATGTGACAACGTTGTCACGAGCTCTGACCGGGGCGTCAGACCCCGAAGTGACGTCGCTGCCGGGGGCCGATGGTGCCGGGATGTGGGAGGTTCAAAGGGCCGAGGGGTGGGGGCCGGTGGTGGTGTGGAGGTCGGCCTCGACGCGGGCGGCGGTGGCGAGCAACGGGGGAAGCAGGTCGCGGCGGGCGGAATCCACGGTGGTGCGGCTGGCGTGCGAGGAGAGGTTCACGGCCGCGACGACCTGGCCCGCTCGGTCGCGGATGGGCGCGGCGATCGAGCGCAGGCCCTCCTCCAGCTCCTGGTCCACCATGGCCCACCCCTGGGCCCGCACTCGTTCGAGTTCGGCGGCCAGCGCGTCGCGGGAGGTGATCGTGCGGGAGGTGCGCCGTTCGAGGTCGGCGGAGGCGAAGTAGGCGTCGAGGTCGGCGGGCGGCAGCCAGGCGAGCAGAACCCGTCCCATCGAGGTGCAGTGGGCGGGGAAGCGCGTGCCGATGCTGATGGTCACCCGCATGATGCGCGTGGTCGGGACCCGGGCCACGTACACGATGTCGCCGTCGTCGAGCACCGAGACCGAGGCGGACTCGTGGACCTCGGCGACCAGCCGTTCCAGGTGGGGGAGGGCGACCTCGGGCAGCGACAGGCCGGACAGGTAGGCGTACCCGAGCTCCAGCACCCGGGGGGACAGCGCGAACAGCCGGCCGTCGGTGCGGACGTACCCGAGCTCGACCAGCGTGAGCAGGAACCGGCGCGCCGCCGCGCGGGTGAGGCCGGTGGAACGGGCCACTTCGCTCAGCGTGAGCTCCGGATGCGCGGCGTCGAAGGCCCGGATGACCGCGAGCCCGCGGGCCAGCGACTGGACGTACTCCTCCGCCATGGTCAGGTCCCCTCTCGCGGTGACCGTTATACCAGCAGGCGTACGCGCGGCCGCTCATACCAGCGGATGTGGGGCGGCCGAAAGTGCGGTGGGGACGGGTGTTTTCGGACATTGACGCGGTTTGGTCGCAGGGATAGCTTGCACTGACACGTTCGTTCTGCGGAGTTCGTGTTCGCAAGGCGAACGAGCGTTGACGGCCCCTTGGAGCGCCTGCGGCGGGCGGCGGTGCCGGCTCAGCGACAGAGCACCACGGAAAGGCGTTGACCATGGAATTCCTCGACCCGAAGATCTGGTCCGGATCGGTCTACGGCGGCAGCGGCTGGACGGGGTCCCAGGCCGGCGACGCGGCGGTGATCGAGCCCGCCACCGGCAAGGAGATCGGCCGCGCCGGGATCGCCGGTCCCGCCGACATCGCGACGGCGGCAGGGCAGGCCGCGCGGGCCCAGCGCGCGTGGGCCGCCGCCTCCTTCGAGGAGCGCGCGGCCGTCCTGCGCAGGGCCGGCCGGCTGTTCGAGGACCACGCCGCCGACATCCAGCACTGGCTCGTCCGCGAGTCCGGCTCCATCCCCGGCAAGGCCGCCTTCGAGACCCACGTCGCCGCGCAGGAGTGCTACGAGGCCGCCGCGCTGGCCTCCCAGCCGCCCGGCGAGATCCTGCCGACCGCGAAGCAGCGCCTCAGCCTGGCCCGGCGCGTGCCGGTGGGCGTGGTGGGGGTGATCGCGCCGTTCAACGCGCCGCTGATCCTCGGCATCCGGTCGGTCGCCCCGGCGCTCGCGCTCGGCAACGCCGTGGTGTTCAAACCCGACCCGCGCACCGCCGTCTGCGGCGGCGTCGCCATCGCCCGCGTCTTCGAGGAGGCCGGACTGCCGGCGGGCCTGCTGCACATGCTGCCCGGCGGCGTGGACGCCGGCGAGGCGCTGGTCACCGACCCGCGCGTCCGCGTCGTGTCGTTCACCGGCTCGACGGCGGCCGGACGCAAGGTCGGCGAGCTGGCCGCGCGGCACCTCAAGCGCGTCCACCTGGAGCTCGGCGGCAACTCCGCGCTCATCGTCCTGGACGACGCCGACGTGGACCTCGCCGTCTCGGCGGGCGCGTGGGGCTCGTTCTTCCACCAGGGGCAGATCTGCATGACCGCGGGACGGCACCTGGTCCACGCCTCGGTCAAGGACGAGTACGTCGAGCGGCTCGCCGCCAAGGCCGACCAGATGCCGGTCGGCGACCCGGCCACCCAGCAGGTCGCCCTGGGCCCGCTCATCGACCGGCGGCAGCGGGACAAGGTCCACGCGCTGGTCACCGGCAGCCTCGACAGCGGGGCCCGCCTCGCGGCCGGTGGCACCTACGAGGAGCTGTTCTACCGCCCGACCGTGCTGACCGACCTGACGACCTCCGCGCCCGCGTACGCCGAGGAGGTCTTCGGCCCGGTCGCTCCGGTGATGCCGTTCTCCTCCCTGGAGGAGGCGGCGTCGCTGGCCGGCGACAGCGAGTACGGGCTGTCGCTCGGCATCCTTACCCGCGACGCGATGAAGGGTCTGGCGCTCGCCGACCTCATCCCCACGGGCATCGTCCACATCAACGACCAGACCGTGGACGACGAGGCGGTGGCGCCGTTCGGCGGCGTCGGATCCTCCGGGACCGGGTCGCGGTTCGGTGGCACCCGGGCGAACATCGAGGCGTTCACCGACACCCAGTGGGTGACCATGCAGGGCGACATCGCGCGCTATCCGTTCTGATGGCCACCGATAGGCTCCGGGGTCTATGAAGCCCCCGGCCGCCCCCGATCCCGGACCAGAACGCGAGCGGACGCCGGACCCCACCCCGGTCGGCCCCGACGCCGGACAAGAAGGCGAGGGGACGCCCGAGTCCGCCTCGCCCCCCGGTTCCGGCCAAGAACGCGAGCGGACGCCCGCCCCGTCTGCGGGTGGCGGGCGTCCGGCTGCGGCGGGTGTGCTGCTGGTGGCGGGTTTCGTGCTCGCCGCGCTGAACCTGCGGCCCGCGCTCGCCGGCGTCTCGCCGCTGCTGAGCGAGATCATGGCCGACCTCGGCCTGACCCCGGCCGCCGGCGGGGGGATCACCACGGTCATGGTGGTCTGCCTCGGCCTGCTGGCCCCGGTCGCCCCCGCCCTGGCGGCCAGGGCCGGGCTCGACCGCACGCTGCTCATCGGGCTGCTCATCCTGGCCGCGGGCACCCTCGTGCGCGGACTCGGCGGCGTCGTGACCCTCTACGCCGGGTCCGCCATCGCCGGCACCGCCATCGCGATCATGAACGTGGTGATGCCCGGGGTGGTCAAACAGCACTTCCCCGACCGCGTCGGCCTGTTCACCGGCGTCTACGTCTCGGGCCTGGTGACCGGCGCCGCGTCGGCCTCGGCGCTGATGGTGCCGATCGAGCAGCGGTACGGCTGGCGCGTGGCGGCCTGCTCGGTGGCCGTCCTGGCGCTGGCGGCGGCACTGCTGTGGGCGCCGCAGGCGTTCGGCCGGCTCGCGCGCGGCGGGCGCGCCGGCGCCGGGCACCGGCCGTACGCCGCGCTGCTGCGCAGCCGCGTGACCTGGTACGTCATGACCTTCATGGGCGTGCAGTCGCTGACCTTCTACATCCTGCTGGCCTGGCTGCCGACGATCTTCCGCGACTCCGGGCTGCCGGCGGACCAGGCCGGCTACCTGCTCGCCCTGACCAACCTCGCACAGCTCGCCGCCACCCTGACGGTGCCCTCGCACGCCGGCCGGGCCCGGTCGCAGGCGCCGCACATCGTGGCCGCCGCGCTGCTGACGGCCGCCGGGTACGTGGGCGTGCTGTTCTGGCCGGCCACGGTGCCGTGGCTGTGGATGATCATTCTCGGGGTGGGGCAGGGGGCGTCGATCGCGCTCGCGCTGCTGATCATCGCGCTGCGGGCGCCCGACCCGGCCTCGGTGACCGCGCTGTCGGCCGTGGCGCAGTCGTCGGGCTACCTGCTCGCCGCGCTCGGTCCCTTCCTGATCGGGCTGCTGCACCAGCTCTCGGGCGGCTGGACGGTGCCGCTGGCCGTGGGGCTGGCGGCGTGTGGGCTGCAACTGGTCTCGGGCGTGCTGGCGGGGCGCCCGCCGGCGCCGCTCACGGATTCGTCGGGGCCAGGTCGGCGCCGAGGGGGACGGCCGGGTTGAGGCTGTTGTCCACGACCATCATCTCGTAGGGGAACCGTCCGACGCCCCTCTTCCACTGCACCCCCACGGGCTGCTGGACGGCGACGCCCGGCACCGGCCCGCGGGAGAAGTCCAGCACGCCGGACATGCCGGAGTAGTTCAGCGTCCTGAGCCGCGCGGCGACGGCCTGGCGGTCCCGCGGCGAGTCGACCTTCGTGAACGCCTGGTGGGCGATCTCGAACAGCGAGTAGACCGAGCCGAGGGTCTGCAGCCACTGCCGGCCGCTGGCCGACTGGTAGGCCTCGGCGAGGTTCTTGGCGCTCTCGCCGTCCAGCGAGGAGGTGTTCGGCATGTAGGGGCCCCACCAGGAGTCGGTGGCGATGTTGTCCACCAGGCCGCCCAGGGGCAGCGTGTCGGAGGGGAACAGCAGGACCTTGGCCACCGTGGCCAGCCGGGGACGGAACCCCTCGCTCGCCGCCTGCCGCCACATGCGGTTGAAGTCGGGGGTCAGCGGGGCGTTGATGAAGATCTCGCACCGCTCGCGCCGGAACTTGGCGATCATCCGGGCGAAGTCGCGGCCGTCGTTGTAGGCGCCGCCGTCCACCCAGGTGTATCCCGCCTTCTCGATGATCGCCGGCCAGGCGCGCCGGAAGGCGTTGCCGTCGGCGTCGTCGGGGAACATGCCGGCCACCACCTTGTTGGTGGGGACCCGGTTCCACATCGGGACGAAGCACCCGCCGAACTGGTCGACGCCGAGGAAGAACATCGTCGTGTACGTGAAGGGGCGGGGATGGGCGGCGTCGGCCTGGCGGGAGAAGTACCAGGCCTCCCAGGGGACGACGGTCGCGACGCAGGGGATGCCCTGGGCCTCGCACACCGACGCCACCGGGTTGGTCGTCTCGGGGGCGGAGCTGGTGAGGACCATGTCGGCCCGGTGGTGCGCGATGAGCTCACCGGCCGCCCGCGCGGCCAGCCGGGGGTCGGACACGCTGTCCTTCACCACGATCTCCACGTCGTACCTGCGGCCGCCGACGGTGAACCCGTTGGCGTAGGGCGGGGTCTGGCGGACGCGGTCCACGACGAAGTCGTCTCCGGAGGCGAAGCCGGCGAGCGCCCCCGATCGGGGGCTGACGAAGCCGATCACGATCTTTCCGCTGTCGGTCCGGATCTCCTCGCCGGGCGCGCCGCAGGCGGCGCCGGCCGCGGCGAGGGCGCCAAGGCCCACGCCCTTGAGTAAGGCGCGGCGGGGGAGGGACGATCCGTGCATACATGCCTCCGATATCGGCGCGGCCCGCCCGTCCGTCGCCGGACCCGGCGCGGGACGGCACCGGTCTTTCTGAAATGTCGGGATGATCGCTGTTCTGTGCAGATGATTACCGATAACGGAGCACGGTCGCTGGTGATCCTCCATAGTCGTCGTCCTCCGCCCACCGCGGTGCGCGTGTCATGCGCGAGGGAAATCCTCTGACCAGGCATAACATCGAGCGTGACCTGCGTTCGATGGCCTGCGGCCGGCGCGCCGGCGGGCCTGCCGGCCCTGCTGTCTCTGCTGGCCCTGCTGTCGGGCGGCACCGCCTCCACCGCCTCCGCCGGCGCCTCGTCCGACATGTCCTCCCTCGCCTCCGTCGCCGTGGCCGCCCCACGGCCGGCGTCGCGCGGGGGGTCGCGGTCGTACCCGGTCGTCATCGCGCACCGGGGCGCCTGCGCGTACCGGCCCGAGCACACCCTGCCGTCCTACCGGATGGCCATCGCCATGGGCGCGGACCTCCTGGAGCCCGACCTGGTGTCCACCAAGGACCATGTGCTGGTCGCCCGGCACGAGAACGAGATCTCCCAGACCACCGACGTCGCCCGCCACCCCGAGTTCGCCGCGCGCAGGACGACCAAGGTGATCGACGGACGCACGCTCACCGGCTGGTTCACCGAGGACTTCACCCTCGCCGAGCTGCGCACTCTGCGCGCCGTCGAACGGCTGCCGGCCCTGCGGCCGGGCAGCGCCGCCTTCGACGGCCTCGCGTCCGTCGCCACCTTCAAGGAGATCGTGGCGCTCGCCAAGCGGTCGGGCGTCGGCGTCTACGCCGAGACCAAGCACCCCGGCTACTTCGCCTCCATCGGGCTGCCCCTGGAAGGGCCGCTGCTCGCGACGCTCGGCCGCTACGGCTGGCGCGAGCGGGCCGACCCGGTGTGGATCGAGTCGTTCGAGACCGCGAACCTGCGGGCGCTGCGCCACCGGACGCGGCTGCGGCTGGTCCAGCTCCTGGAGGCGGCCGGCGCGCCCCGCGACCTGGTGACCAAGGGCGACCGGCGCACCTACCGCGACCTGGCCACCCCCGGAGGGCTGGCCGAGATCGCCACCTACGCCGATGCCGTCGGCGTCCCCACCGATCTGGTGCGGCCGGTCGACCGCCACGGCCGGCTGGGCGCCCCCACCCCGCTGGTCGCCGACGCCCACCGGCAGGATCTGGACATCCACGTCTGGACGGTCCGGCCGGAGAACGCCTACCTTCCCGCCCCGTTCCGGCTGGGCGACCCGGCGGCCCCCGGGTACGCGAGCGCGCACGGCGACGTGGCCGGCTGGCTCCGGACGCTGTACGGGCTCGGCGTCGACGGGGTGTTCAGCGACGACCCGGGCGTCGCCCGGCAGGTCCGCGACGAGGTCGTCCGCGGAGCCGGCCTCGTGCACGGGGCGAGCGGCACAGACGGCTCCCCCGCTGAGACGCCCGACGAAGAAGAAGGGGCCAATGCGCAAGCGTCCGGCGGGGGAGCCTTCTACGCCCGGGCGGCCGGTGAAGGCGGGCCCTCCGCTCAGGCCTCCGGTGAAGGGGGGCCCGTGGCCGGGCGCCGCCGGCAGGCGGCGCCGGTCAGACCAGCGCCTCCGCGTCCGCCGGGCGCAGCTCGTCCGCGTAGCTCACCGAGGCGCGGCGCATGACGCCGTCGTCGCTGATGGAGTACTGACCGAGGCGCCACAGCGGGGGAGAGTAGGCGTGGATCGACACGGTGGCCGGCGCGTGGCCGTTGATCCGGTGGATGTGCTCGGGCCCGAACGACAGCGCCTCGCCCTCGGAGACGAGCGTCTCCAGCGGCTCGCCCCCGATGCGCGGGTTGGACTCCTTCAGCGTGCCCGCGACCACTCGGACGGCGCCGGAGGAGACGTCGTGGTCGTGCCAGCCCGTGTCGTCCTCGGGCCGCCAGCAGATGACCCAGACGTCCACGAAGGAGTCGCGGTGGAGGGAGGCGTAGTGGCGCGCCTCTCCGCTGTCCCCGAAGGCGACGTGCGGCGCCCACACCTCGGGACGCGCCGCGAGGTCTTCGACGAGATCGCGCAGTTCGCGCTTGTCCAGGTATCGGTCGGGCAATGACTCCCAGGTCATCGGTGCACGGCTCCTTCCAGAGAGAGCAGGCGCGTGGGGTTGGTGAGGGATATCTGCTGCTCGATGGCCTCGCCGAGCAGCGTGCGGGCGGGCTCGGCGTAGGGGGCGTCCGAGCCGAGCACCACGACCTCGACGCCGACCACCCGGGTGATCGCGTCGATGGCCTGGTGGCCGTAGGAGGAGGTCTCGAGGTAGGCGTCGGGGTCGACCGAGCCGCGCGCCGAGCCGCCCCGGGCGATGAGGCGCTCCACGTGCAGCGGGGCCAGGCCGGCGAGCAGCGCGAAGCAGACCCGCAGGCGCGGGTGCCGCGGCCGGCCGAACGCGCGGAAGGCGTACCAGGCGGCGTGCATCTGCTGGACGTAGGGCACCAGCGCCGGCCACCACGCGGGCCCCTCGGCGGCGCCCGCCGGGCCCGGATGGACGAACAGCGGCAGGTCGCGGTCGTGGAGCAGGTCGAGCAGCGGCGCGACGCGGGCGAGGCCCTCGGCGTCCAGCAGGGCGGTCGCGGGGAGCTGGAGCCCGGCGAAGCCGCGGTCCAGCGCCTCGGCGGTGCGCGCGGGGTCGACCGCGCTGACGCAGGCGGAGGCCCAGGCCCGGAATGACGGCGGCAGGCTCAGCGCCCCCTCGTGGTAGGCGTCGAGCAGCGGCCAGGCGTCGCCGGGCGGCAGGTGCTCGACGCCGAGCGGGCTGGACAGCGACACCAGCGCCAGGTCGATGCCGTGGTCGCGGTTGAAGCCGAGCCGGTGGCGGAGGTCGTGGTCACGGGGGTTCACCTCGTACGGCGCCTCGCCGTCGAGGTGCAGCGTCCAGCCCGACAGGAACGGCGGCGTGGCCCGCCGGCGCAGCGCCTCCACGAACCCGGGCGTCCAGATGTGCTGGTGCACGTCGATCCCCATGTCACCTCCTTGCCGACCAGCTCACCCTATATTACCTACTCGCTTTATAGGCTTCTTCTCGGGGATTGCGCTGAATCGATTCACTGATACGTTTCAGTGAAACGCTTCACCTCGGCCTCCGTCAACAGCGGGTCCATGCTGCGAGACGAGGGGGAGCGTTCCGGACCCCACCCGTCGCGCGGGTTCGGCATAAGCTGGCGAGATGCCGCGTTCCCAGCCGCGCAAGCGGGCGACGATCCGCGAGGTCGCGCAGGCGACCGGACTGTCGCCGGCGGCCGTCTCCTACGCGCTGCGAGGTATGCAGGTCTCCGAGGAGACCATCGAGCGGGTGCGCCAGGCGGCCGCCGAGCTCGGATACGAGGCCGACCCGATCGCGCGGGCCCTGGCCAGCGGCCGCACCGGGATGATCGGCGTGCTGTGCGGCTCGCTGGAGGACCTGTGGCAGCAGTCGCTCGCCGTCGGGCTCGGGCGGGCCCTGCGCGACAAGGACCGCTACGCGCTGATCCTCGACGCCGCCGGCGACCCGGCCCGTGAGCGCGCGCTGGCGCTCCAGCTCCGCGACCAGCGCGTGGACGGGCTGATCGTGCAGCCGGTCGACCCGGCGGCGCCGTTCTGGGCGCAGCTCGCCGACGGCCTCCCGGTGGTCGCCATCGGCGACGCGCTGCTCGACGCGCGCACGGCGGGCGAGGTCGTCTTCGACAACCGCAACGGGGTCACGCTGGCCCTTGAGTACCTCCGCAACAAAGGCCACGGCCGCATCGCCGTCCTGACCCCCACGCGGCCGAGCACCCCCGACCGGCCGGCCGACGTCCACGTGACCGCCGAGGCCGAACGCCTGAAGCTCGACATCGAGGTGACGACCGCGCCGCACGGGCTGGCCGCCACGACCGCGGCCGCCCGTGAGCTCCTGGCGGACGACGCGCGGCCGAGCGCGGCCTTCTGCTTCTCCGACTCCATCGCCTACGGCGTGTACGCGGCGGCGGCCGAGCTGGGGCTGTCCATCCCCGAGGACATCTCGGTCATGGGCTACGACGACCACCCGATGTCGGGGCTGCTCACTCCCGGCCTCACCACGGTCAACTGGGACATCGGCGGCATCGTCCGCGCGGCCGTCCGCCTGGTCGTCGCGGCGGCGGACGGCCGCAACCGCAGGCGCAGGATCATCCAGGAGCCCGAACTACGCGAACGCGGCTCGGTCGCCGACCTCGGCCTCGGCTGACGCCGGGCTCAGTCTTCGTTCAGGCCCAGCACCATGTCCAGGATCCAGGTGATCACGCCGACGAGGATGGCGCCGAGGAAGGCGGCCCAGAAGCCGTCCACGTGGAAGGGCAGGTCGAGCTGCTCGGCGATCCAGCTGGTCAGCAGCAGGAGCAGGGCGTTCACCACCAGGGCGAACAGTCCGAGCGTGAGCACGTAGAAGGCGCAGCCGAAGGTCTTGATGATCGGTTTGAGCACCGCGTTGACGATGCCGAAAATCAGGGCGACGGCCACGAGCGTGCCGGCGGTGCGCGTGGAGGTCGCCCCGGAGACGGTGATGCCCGGGATCAGTTGTGTCGCCGCCCACAGTGCGCCCGCGACGATAAGGATCTTGATGATGATCTTCACGCTTTCGATGGTCGCACCAGTCACGGGCGGGCGGTAGAGGCTGAGGACCTGGGGCACGCGCTTTTCCGGCTCGCGGGACCGGTAGCCCTGGACGTCCGTGACGGCCGTTCGCACGAACGATCTCCCAGGCGTTCGAACGTGCATATCCCTGTGATCGGGGGGAAAGTGGCTAAAAGGGGGTGAGCCCGTATGGACCGGGACGAGCTGCAGTCGCTGTCGCCCAGGGAACTGCACGACAGGGCGGTGCACTATGCGGTCACGCACGGCGACTTCGGCTTCCTGTGGGACCTGCTCAAGGTGATCCCGGCGGCCGAGGCGGCGAGCGGCCACTCCGAGGAGACGGCCAACGACCTCAGCAGGGTCTCGGCGCTTCTCAGCGACGCCATGGCCTCCGGCGAGGGAGAGCTCGGCGAAGCGCTGCGGCCGGTCTACCTCTCCTACCTGTCCAAGCACCCCGACGCCTGAAGACGCCCCGACTGCTCCTAGGCTCCAGGCATGGCATCGGTGAATGTTGAGCGTACTGAGAACGGCTTCGTGGCCCGCAACGGGCGCGGAGCGGAGATCGTCATGGGCAGTGGCGACGACGAAGGCGTCTTCACCCCGGTCGAGCTGCTGCTCGCCGCGGTGGGCGGCTGCAACATCGTGACCGTCGAGCCGCTCACCGCCAAGCGCGGCCACCGCCTCGTACGGCTGGCGATGACGGTCCAGGCCGAGAAGGTCGAGCCCACGCTGCTCGGCCCGGTCACGATCACCTACGACGTCGAGCTCCCCGAGGGCGACCCCGAGGCGGACGAGGTCTTCCGCGCCGTCGCCCACCGGGTGCACGAGCGCCACTGCACCGTCAGCCGGTCGCTGCAGAAGGGCACCGAGGTCGTCGTCGAACTCCCCGAATAGCCGCTCGCCCCGCCGGGTCATCCCGTACCCGGTCATGCCCGTGACTTAGACCGAATCTATACCGTGCGATGACGAGCAGCTCAGGCCCCGGTATGTAGTGTTAAGGCAGGTCAAGGGGGATGCGACCAGCGCCCGACGGGCGCAGCGAAGCTTTCACCATAAGGACGCGGTGGGGGACCGTGTCCGAACAGCGGGACCGCCCGATGCGTTTGGGGGAAGGCATCGGCGCTGGACCGTGAAGTGGTCGGGGCCGGACAGGCGGGGGACTGTCCGGCCCCGACTCATGTCCACCCCCACTTCGCGGCCCTCCCTACACCCCCGCCCCGCTTCCCGCTCCCAGCCCCGCCTCAGCTCGCTCCCTCTGGGGCCGCCTCGTCTGGGGCCGCCTCGTCTGGGGCCGCCTCGTCTCGGGCCGCTCCTCCCTTTCGTAGCCTCGGGCCGTTCCTCGCCTCTGCCGCACCCTAGGGCCGGGGCGGCCACGCTCTCGCCCCGCCTCGGGCTGCTTCCCCGGGCGCCCCTTGGCCGTCGGCCATGAGGGGTTGTTTACCTGTGGCGGCTTTGCCGGGAGGGGTGGAGCTTGGGGGAAGAAAGGTTTTGCCCAGGCGGTGGCGCCCCTCACAGGTCACAGCAGTAACACGGGTATCGCCTGTCAGCCTCGTCGGCCTTCTCTGGCGCATAAAATGCCCGATATATGGGGCTTACCGCACGATAGGTAGATCTTCTGATGCTTTGTACAAACATCGTTTGCTTTGTCCTGACTTGACCGGTAACGTCTTGTACCAGATCGGACGGTGACCTGGTCTTCAGCCGGAAGGCCGCCGCCCGAACGTCGAGTCCCGAGGGCCTGAACCTGGCCCGCGGGAGCCGGGGACCCACGTTCTTCGGGGTGAATCCGCGTCAGCGGTAGGGCGAACTCCACGCCCGAACCCGTCAGCTAACCCGGTAGACGTCGTTGGAGAGGAGACTCGAGTGGACACACCGCCCCACTCCGTCCTCCGGGCGACCCTAGGCCCGGATCTCGCCGTCAGAAGCGGCACAGCAGTCGGCTTGTAGAAGCCGGCCGGGCGATTCGCAGCCTTGCGACATGGTGGCCGTTCAGCGCCACCGCCCGAACGACCCACGTAAGAAAAGCGCTCGCGCAAGCGATGGACCATGCCCTTGTCCACCCGCTTGTGCCTCAGAGAACGCTTTCCTCTCCCGGCGCCGAACCCTCTTGACCGAATTCGGAGCCCGGGTCCCTTGTCTTCTGATGAAAGATCCTGACCTCCCATGTCTTTTTTCACGAACACCCCCAAAAGTCGTGTGGTTTCGAGCATCATCGGTGCCGCGATGATGTGCACGGCGACGGTCGGCACGGCCACCGCGGCCCACGCCAACTCGCCCGAGCGCAAGGACGGCGTCGCGGCGGCGACCACCCAGCGAGTCATGTTGAAGGGCTCCACCACCGCCTCCTACTTCTGGGACGACTCCTCCGGCCGCGCCGGTGACACGGGCCTGCCGGCCATCGGCAAGCCGATGCAGAAGGGCCTGTTCGCCAGCCCGTGCTGGCCGCTCGGCACCGAGGGTTACGTGATGTACAACGGCAAGAAGGCGCCGTTCTTCATCGGCGACCGCGGCCCGGGCATCCCCTCCGAGAGCGGCGTCATGCTCGACATCGACGGCAAGACCTTCGCCGAGCTGACCGGCGGCGACTTCAGCGACTCCAGCCTGATGGTGACCGGCTTCGGCGCCGGCCACATCAAGGTCGACTACGTCATCACCAAGTGGGGCGGCGGCCCGGGCAAGAAGAACGAGCCCGTCCCGTTCTCCGCCGGCGCCTGGGGCGTCTACGACAAGGACCCGGCCGAGCCGACCCTGGCGCTCACCTCCGCGCCCTGACCCGCGCGCACGCACCTGCGGGTTATCCACGAGCTTCCCCCGGGAAATGGGCGTGCCGGTGCTTCCCCCTGGCACCGGCACGCCGCCCCGGCGCCGATGTGCGTAGCTTCGCCGGGACTGCTAAAGTCACCGTAGTCAACGCGCCGCTAGCTCAGTTGGTTAGAGCAGCTGACTCTTAATCAGCGGGTCCGGGGTTCGAGTCCCTGGCGGCGCACCACGGTTAACGCCGATGACCTGGGCATCTTCCCCGATGGGGAGGGTGCCCACAGTCGTTTTCCGACCTGTGTCACCTCGGCGCGAGCTGCGGTCGGTTCGAGGTAGCCAGTTGAACGGCCATTTGACGATCATGATTCGTCCTTCGGATAGTGGTCCGCATGGTCAACGACAACCCGTTCGACCGGCGCCGCTTTCTGGCCGGGTCAGGAGCCGCCGGGCTGCTCGCCCTGGTCGCCGCCTGCTCGGGCGGCGCGGGCACGAGCACCGGCGTGAACGCCGGGCCGTCCGGCTCCCTCCCGAGCACGCCCAAGCGCGGCGGAGTGCTCCGCGCGGGGTCGTCCCCGCCGCCCACGGCCGTGGACCCCGTCACCATGTACGACGGAACGGCGATCGCGATCGCCCAGCTCGTCGCCGACTACCTGATCTGGCTGGACAGGGACTACAAGCTGGTCCCGCGTCTGGCGGAGGCGTGGTCCGCCAAGGACGGCGGCAAGATCTGGTCCTTCACCCTGCGCGAAGGCGTGGTCTTCTCCGACGGCACCCCGCTGGACGCCGAGGTCGTCAAGGCGTCCTTCGACCGGTTGCTCGACCCGAAGAGCAAGTCTGCCGCGCTCTCGGCCTTCGACACCGTCCTCGCGCAGGGCGGCGTGCGCGTCAAGGACCCCCGGACGGTCGTGTTCACGCTGGAGCGGCCGTTCTCCGACTTCCCCTATCTGGTGTCGGCCGGAAACTACAACGCCCTGATCCTCAAGAAGGACTACGCGGGCGACTTCACCGCCAAGCCCATCGGCACCGGCCCGTTCGTGCTCGCCTCCTACGACCCGGCCAAGGGCGCCACCTTCACCCGCAATCCGAGGTACTGGGATCGGGGCAAGCCGTACCTGGACGGCGTGGAGGTCAAGTTCTACGCCGATGACCAGGCGGATCTGCTCGCGCTGCAGGGCGGCGACGTCGACGCCCAGCTCCTCAGCATTCCCGCCCTGGTGAACCCGCTGAAGGGCGTCGGGGACATCACCGTCGACCGGGTGGAGGGCACCGGGTTCACCGCCCTGACGCTGCGCGTGGACCAGGCGCCGTTCGACAGGAAGGAGGTCCGCCAGGCCGTCGCGTACGCCCTGGACCGGCCGGGCGTGAACGCCACCACCTACGACGGCGTCGGAGCGCTCGCCAACGACCACCTGTTCGCCGCGCTGTTTCCGGCGGCGCCGGCCGACATCCCGCAGCGGGCCAAGGACCCCGCCAAGGTCGCGTCGCTGCTCGCCGCCGCCGGAGTGGCCAAGCTGTCCTTCCCGCTGACCTTCGACCCGCCGGGCAAGGACTACGCCCTGATCATCCAGAACCAGCTCAAGCAGGTGGGCATCGAGGTCACGCTGGACCAGCGCACCTCCGCCGACTTCTACGGCGGCGACCAGGAGAAGGACACGCCCTGGCTGTTCAGCCCGGCCACCCTGGTGCGCTGGGCCGGGCGGGCGGTGCCGAGCCAGTTCATCATCCCGATGGTGAAGAGCGGCGGGGTGTGGAACGGGTCCAAGTACGCCAACCCGGTGCTGGACGCCGCCGCCACCGCCTACGACGGGGCGACCACCGACACCGCGCGCAAGGCCCAGGCCGAGATCATCGCCAGGACGCTGTACGAGGACGTCCCTGTGATCATCAGCGTCTGGGGCGGCAGCGTCCGGGCCTTCAACGGCGGATTCGCCGGGATCCAGGCGCATCCCTCCAGCTACGTCGACTTCACGTCGGTGTCCCGGATCTAGGGCGGCCCGCGATGAGGCGATTCCTGCTGCGGCGGCTCGCGGCGATCCCGCTCACGCTGCTGGTGGTGTCCGTGCTCGTCTTCACGGCCACCGAGCTGATCCCCGGAGACGTGGCCCGCACCATCCTGGGTCGTGAGGCGAGCGAGGCCGCGGTGCGCGACCTGCGCGCCCAGCTCGGGCTCGACCGGCCGCTCGCGGTCCGGTACGCCGACTGGCTGCACGGCTTCCTCACCGGGCAGTGGGGCGACTCCTCCACCCTCCGCGTCCCCGTGCGCGACCTGGTCCTCGGCCGGCTCGGCGCCTCGCTGCTGCTGGCGCTGCTGGCCTTCGCGCTGCTGGTGCCGGTGGCGGTGACGCTCGGCCTGGTCGCGGGGGTTCACCACGACCGCCCGGCGGACCGGGTGATCAGCGTCGCGGGCCTGGCGTTCGGCGCGACGCCGGAGTTCGTCACCGGGGTGGTCCTGCTGGTGGTGTTCGCGGTGAGACTGCGCTGGTTCCCCGCGTCCGCCCAGATACCGCCCGGAGCAACCCTGGTGCAGGCCCTCGCTCACCTGCTCATGCCGGCGCTCTCGCTCGTCCTGCTGTGCACCGGGTACGTCGCCCGCCA
The DNA here is from genome assembly GCF_042665155.1 of Sphaerisporangium rhizosphaerae. Classification (NCBI taxonomy): domain Bacteria; kingdom Bacillati; phylum Actinomycetota; class Actinomycetes; order Streptosporangiales; family Streptosporangiaceae; genus Sphaerisporangium; species Sphaerisporangium rhizosphaerae. The sequence goes on from NZ_JBHTCG010000033.1 coordinate 35,939, forward strand.
CGTCCGCGCGAGCACCGTGACCGCCGTGGAGAGCCCGTACGCCCGCGCGGCGGAGTTGCGCGGCCTCACGCGCGTGCAGGTGGTGCGCCGGCACGTGCTGCGCAACGCCACGATTCCGGCGACCAGCGCCCTCGGCGTGCAGCTGCAGTTCCTGCTGGGCAGCCTGGTCACGGTCGAGCTGCTGTTCAACTATCCCGGGATAGGGGCGCTGCTGCTCCGGTCGGCCGTCGACAAGGACCTGCCGACCCTGCAGACCACCGCGATGGTGCTCGGTTGCCTCTACATGCTCATCTTCCTCGGGGCCGACCTGGTCTACCGCCTGCTCGACCCGCGCGTCCGGCTGGGGTCCGCCTCATGACCGGCCTGGCACTGACGGGCGCCGCGCGCCGCGCCCGCATCGCGGGGCGGTCCCGGGTGGCGCTGGCCATCGGCGGGTCGATCATCCTCGCCTGGGTGGCGGTCGCGCTGCTCTGGCCGCACCTGGTCCCCTACGACCCCGACCTGCAGGACCCGCTGCGGCGCTTCACGCCGCCGCAGGCCGGGCACTGGCTGGGCACCGACCAGTTCGGCCGCGACACCTTCTCGCGGATGCTCGCCGGGGCGCGTCCGGTGCTTTCCGTGGCGCCGCTCGCGACCGGCCTCGGCACCCTGGCCGGAACGGTGATCGGGCTGGTCGCGGGCACCATGGGCGGGCTGGCGGACGAGATCACCATGCGGGCGCTCGACGCGGTCGTGGTGTTCCCGACGATCATCGCGGTCGTGCTGTTCGTGGCGCTGGCGGGCCGGTCGACGACGGTGGTGGTGCTGGTCATCGCCGCGTCGTTCACCACGATCGTGGCCCGCAGCGTGCGGGCCGCGACGCTGGTCGAGCGGGAGAAGGCCTACGTCGAGGCGGCCCGGCTGCGGGGCGAGCGCCGCCGGTCGCTGATGCTCCGCGAGATCCTCCCCAACCTCGCCCCGACGGTGCTGGTGGAGGCGACCTCCCGGTTCGGCGACGCGATCTTCGCGGCGGCGACGCTGTCCTTCCTGGGGCTCGGCCAGCCACCGGGCTCGCCGGAGTGGGGGGCGTCGGTGTCGGACAACCGGACCTGGCTGCAACCGGCCCCCTGGACCGTGCTCGCCCCCGCGCTGGCCATCGCCTCGCTCGTGGTGGCGACGGCGCTGGTCGCCGACGCCCTTCGCCACCGCCGGGAGGCTCGGTGAGACCACAGAGCGGCCTGCGGGTCGAAGGGCTGAGCGTGGCCTACGAGACCGCGCGCGACCGGGTCGAGGCGGTCTCCGGGGTGTCCTTCGAGGTCGCGGCGGGCGAGACCTACGGACTGGTGGGCGAGTCGGGCTGCGGCAAGACCACGCTGGGCCGCGCCCTCGGCCGCTACCTGCCCCGCGGCGGCTCGATCACCGGCGGCCGGGTGGAGGTGGACGGGACCGACGTGCTCGGCCTGACCGCCGGCGGCCTGCGCCGCTGGCGGGGGAGTTCGCTGGCGGTCGTCCACCAGGAGGCCGGGAGTGCGCTGGACCCGACGATGCGGATCGGCGCGCAGCTCGCCGAGGCGCTCAGGTTGCAGGGGCGCACCCGCGCAGAGGCGAGGCGGGAGGCGACGCGGCTGCTCGAGCGGGTCATGCTGCCCGACCCCGCGGCCATCGCCCGGCGCTACCCGCACCAGCTTTCGGGCGGGCAGCAGCAGCGCGTGGTCATCGCGGCCGCCCTGGCGGCCCGGCCCCGCCTGCTGATCCTCGACGAGCCCACCACGGGTCTGGACGCGACGGTGCGGCAGGAGATCCTCGGCCTGATCGGGGCGCTACGGGCCGACCTCGCCGCCGCCATCGTCCTCATCAGCCACGACCTGGCCATGGTCGGGCGGCTGTGCGACCGCGTCGGCGTGCTCTACGCGGGCCGCCTGATCGAGCAGGGCCCCGCGGCGGAGGTCCTGGCCACGCCTCGGCACCCCTATACCGCCGCCCTGATCGCCGCGGTCCCCCGATTCGGCCGGACGTGGCGTGATCGCCCGCTCGCCGCCATTCCGGGCCGTCCCCCCGCACCAGGAGAGGCCTGTGCCGGGTGCGCCTTCGCCCCCCGCTGCCCGCACGCCGACGAGACATGCGGGGCACGTCGTCCGGCGCTGGAGGCCGCCGGCGTCCACGACGCGCACACAGGGCGCTCCGTCCGCTGTCACCACGCCGCCGAGCTGATCGGCCGGCTGGACCCGGCCGAGGAGGGCCAGGACCCGGCCGGCGACCTCCGAGCACCCGCGCGGCCCGGCGTGGCCGGGCCGTTGCTGGAGATCCGGGCGCTGACCCGCCGCCATGCCGGGATCCCGGTGCTGCGCGACGTCGACCTCACCATCGGGCACGGCGAGGTACTCGGCCTGGTCGGGGAGTCGGGGAGCGGCAAGACGACGCTGGCGCGAGCCGTCGTCGGCCTCGGTCCGGAGGGGAGCGGGACCATCCGGCTCGACGGGCGGGAGCTGCCGGCCGCCGTGGCGCGGCGTGACGCGGGGGCGCTGCGGCGGATCCAGATGGTGTTCCAGAACCCCGACGCGTCGCTGAACCCGAGCCACACGGTGCGGACCGTGCTCGCCAGAGCGCTGCGCAGCCTTCGCGGCGGCCTCACCCCCGAGCGGCTGGCCGTCCGCGCCGGACTCGGGGAGCATCTGCTGGACTCCCGCACCGATCGGCTGTCGGGCGGTCAGAAGCAGCGTGTCGCGATCGCCCGCGCCTTCGCGGGCGAGCCTGATCTGGTGGTCTGCGACGAGCCGGTCTCGGCCCTCGACGTGAGCGTGCAGGCGGAGGTGCTGCGGCTGCTCGCCGACCAGCGGCGCCGCACCGGGACGTCGTACCTGTTCATCTCGCACGACCTCGCGGTGGTGGGCTACCTGGCCGACCGGATCGCGGTCATGTACCGCGGGCGGATCCTCGAACAGGGACCGGCCGCGGACGTCCTCGCGGGCCCGCACCACCCCTACACCGCCTCGCTGGTGACGGCGTCGCAGGCGTCGCTCGGCGCGTCCGGCACGGCCGCCGCCGGCGACCAGGCCGCGCCGGGGCCGGCCGGTTGCCGGTTCGCGCACCGGTGCCCGCTCCGCGTCGACGGCCTCTGCGAGAAGGAGGAACCGCCCGTGCTCGCCCTCGGCGGCGGCCACGCGGTGCTCTGCCACCTCGATGTGGCAGAGCTTCCGCGGGCCGTCGCGCCGGAGAGGGTGGCCTACGACCAGCCTTGCAGGCCGGCGCCGTAGGGGTAGAGGGGGTTGCCGTAGGTGGTGGGGACGGTCTGTCCCGCGTCGATGCGGGACCTGATCTCGGAGCGCTGGGCTGCGGTGGCGCCCAGGTCGTAGGGGAGGTTCCAGTCCTCGGCCGCGTCGGCGACGACGTCGGCGCCGCCCGGCACGAGGATCTGGTCGAGGCTTCGCGGCAACTGCCAGGGCAGCCGGCCGCTCGGGGTGTAGTCGCCGAACAGCAGGGACGCCGTGGCCGGGCCGACCTCTTCGCCGCCGCGGTAGGTGACCACGATGGCGTCGGCCAGGCCGTTCCACTCGCTGATCACCGTGGGGCGGGGCAGGGTCAGCAGCACGACGACCGGGATGCCCTGGTTCTTGAAGCTCTGGATGATCGCGAGCTGGTCGGCGGGCAGTTGGGGCCGCTCCTTCACCCAGGCGGTCGCGTGCGTGTAGGTCGGCTCGCCGACGGCCACGACGGCGAGCTTGGGCGCGGGACCGGTGTCGGGGTAGACGTTGACGCCGGCGGTCGCCGCCCGTGCCTTGATCGCCTCCAGCGTGGTCAGCGAGCCGTACTCCTGGTGGAAGTAGCTCGTCCAGATGCAGCAGGACGTGGCGTCGGTGGCGCGCGGCCCGGCGACGACGATGTTGTCGCCCGCCTTGAGCCTGACCGGCAGGACGCCGTTGTTCTTCAGCAGCGTGATCGACTTGCGGGCCGCCTGGTTGGCCAGCGCGACGTAGGACGGCTGGTGGAAGCGGTAGGGACCGTTCACCGGGTCGCCGTAGGGGTGGTCGAACACGCCGAGGGTGAACTTCAGGCGCAGGACGCGGGTCACCGCGTCGTTGATCCGCGCGATCGGGACGCCCGCGAGGAAGCCCGCCATGGTGAACCCGGCCGCGCCGGGGTCGGCGCCGCCCATCACGTCGGAGCCGGCGTTCGCGGCCTTGACCCAGACGCCGGACGGCAGCCAGTCGGTGGTGATGAGCCCGGTGTAGCCCAGGTTGTTGCGCAGGTAGGCGAGGATCGGGGCGCTGTCGCCCGCGCCGGAGCCGCCCGGGTCGAGATAGGAGCTCCCGGCGTAGCCCGGCATGATGTTCACCGCGCCGGCCTCCATCGCGGCCCGGAACGGGATCATGTGGTACTTGATCGTCACCGCGTCGTAGGTGATCCCGGCCTCGCCGCCCGCGCCCTCGCCCGGCCAGTGCTTGACGGTCGCCAGCACCGATCCGGGGTTGAGCTCCGGCCCGCCCTGCAGCCCGGCCACCAGCGCGCGGACCTGCGCGGCGGCGACGTCGGCGTTCTCGCCGTTGCCCTCCTGGATGCGCGGGTACAGCACCTTGGTGCCGACCTCGGCGAGCGGGCCGAGGACGCCGCGCGCCCCGACCTCCAGCTCCTCGCGGCGCTGCATGTCGCCGAGCTTGTAGTCCAGCGCGTAGTCCTTGCCGGCGGCCAGCGTGCTCTGCAGCGGGTAGGTGGTCTGGTACCCGGAGATGGTGTCGCCCGCCGAGACCGGCGGGATGCCGAGCCGGGTGCCGGACGCGCTCAGCAGCACCTGCTGCAGGTCGTTCGGCTGCGCCGGGCCGAAGTGCCAGCCCGAGAGCGGATAGACCTGGGCGTTGTAGAACATCTGGTACGCCTTCTCTTCAGGGGTCATCCTGCCGAGAAGGTCGCCGACCCGGGTCTCGATCGGCAGCCGCCAGTTCTCGTACGGCTCGATCGTCCCGTTCTTGTTCAGGTCGCGGGCGCCGTTGACGACGTTGACGCCGTCGGCGACCTGCTCGATGTCGGGCAGGTACAGGCTGAAGGTCCGGATGGCGGAGGTCGTCCGCGTGCCCGAGCCGCTCACCGCGACGACGTACCACTTGTAGGTCCACCGGTCGGGGATGTCCCAGGACGGCGTGTAGGAGGTGCCGGTCGGCTCGGCGACCTTGGTGTAGAGGTCGATGAGCCTGCCCGCCGCGGTGAAGTCGTAGTCGGTGCGGCTGACGTTCAGCCAGACCTCGTAGCGCGCCGCGCCGGAGACGGCCGCCCAGGAGAACGCGGGCCGGCGGGTGTCGGTGACCATGGCCTTGTCGGCGGGCGCGGACAGCGCGAACTGGCCGGTGGTCGCCGGTGCCCTGGTCGGCGCGGACAGCAGGGGAGCGGTCGTGGCTCCGGTGTCGACGGTGCCGAACACCTGGAACTCCCACAGCGAGTAGCCGTAGCCGGTCGCCCGGGCGGTCCCGGTGAAGCGCACGTAGCGGCCGTCGCCCGTGAGGGTCAGGTTCTCGACGCCGCCCCTGCCGGTGGTCGTCGCGTACAGAGAGGTCCAGGACGTGCCGTCGGCCGACACCTCGATCCGGTAGGCGGTGGCGTAGGCCGACTCCCAGTTGAGGGTGATCCCGGTGATGTGCCCGGCGCCGCCGAGGTCCACCCGCAGCCACTGGGCGTCGGAGAACTGGCTGGACCAGCGGGTGTTCGTCCGCCCGTCGAGGGCCGCCGCCGGAGCGTTGCCGCCCTCGAAGGAGGAGGCCGTCACCTGCTTGTAGGCCGAGATCGGCGTCCCGCCGGAGGGAGGCGGGTCGGTGGAGGTGGTGCCGTAGACCTGGAACTCCCACAGGGAGTAGCCGTAGCCGGTGGCGCGGGCCGTTCCGTACAGCCGCACGTACCGCCCGGACCCGCTGACGGCCAGGTTCTGGACGCCGCCGGCCCCGGTGGTCGTGGAGTAGAGGTCGGACCAGGCGGCGCCGTCGGCCGACACCTGGATCTTGAAGGCGGTGCCGTAGGCGGCCTCCCAGTTGAGGGTGACCTGGCTGATCGTCGAGGTGGCGCCGAGGTCGACCTGGAGCCACTGCGGGTCGCCGAACGCGCTGGACCAGCGCGTCCCGGCGTTGCCGTCCACCGCCGCCGAGGCCGGGGTCCCGGCGTTCTCGGCGGAGGAGGCCGTCGCGGGCCTGCCCTGCGAGAGCAGGACGGGCGCGGCGTACGCCGCCCTGGGCGGCACCGTCAGGAAGCTCGCGATCACCGCCAGCATCACCGTCAGGACGGTGAGGGGCAGGCGCCGTCGCGGAAGGGAGGGGTTCATGGGCTCTCCTGTGCGGACGGGCGGCTACCAGCCGACGGCGACGAGCAGGTACTGGGGGTTGCCGTGCGAGATGAACGACGACTGGTCGGCGTAGTCGTCGTAGGGGAAGCCGTAGGCGCGCTTGCCGATCGCGTGGTCGTGCCAGAACTTGGAGTAGTAGTTCGCCGGGGCCGTCTTGTAGTACTGGCTCGAGTCGGACTGCTGGGCGTCGGACAGCCCGGCGACGTGCCGGTTCAGCGCCGCGCACAGCTTGGGATTCTCCGACAGCGGGCCGGCGCAGCCGGTGACCTGCGAGGTGGTGGCGTTGACGCCGTTCTGCGAGGCGTAGCCGGTGAAGTAGTTCGCGTACTGCCCGCCGGGCTGGAAGACCGCCGCGCTGCCCGGCGCCGGGATCCGGTAGGGGGCCTGCACCTGCGCCAGCGGCCTGAACTCGGCCGGCACCTCGTTGGTGAACCGCTGGAACGTCGCCGAACGGGACTCCTGGAAGGTCGCGTAGTCCTCACCCACGGCCACGTCGTAGCCGTCGCGGGCGTGCAGGCGCATGGCGAGCTTCAGGCCGAACGCGTCCACCCGGGTGGTGTTGCCGTTGAACACCGACGGTCCGACGGTGAACTCGATGAAGTCGTAGTACTGGCTGTTGGGCGAGCCGAGGTAGAAGTACATCCGGCCCGCGGTGTTGGCCGGCATGTCGAAGTAGGGCTGCTCGGCGATCGAGTGCGCCTGGCCGTTGTAGCTCCAGTAGACCTGGGAGTCGGGGTACTGGCCGTTGGTCCGGTTGAGGATCTTGACCATCACGACGTTGCGCGGGGCGGGGATGGTGGAGGTGTCGCCCCAGAACGCGTCCGGCGCCGTCGGAGTCGGCGTCGGCGTCGGTGTCGTTCCGCCGGCGACGCGGACGGCGAAGCTCCACAGCGAGTAGCCGTAGATCGTCGCGCGCGTGGTGCCGTACACGCGGATGTAGCGGCCGGAGCCGGCGACGTCGAGGGTCTGCGTGCCGCCGGTGCCGGTGGTCGTCGAGTACACCGGCGTCCAGCTCGTCCCGCTGGTGGAGACCTCGACGCGGAAGGCGCGGGCGTAGGCCGCCTCCCAGGTCAGCACGACCTGGCAGACCGACTGGACCGAGCCGAGGTCCACCTGGAGCCACTGCGGGTCGCTGAACGCGCTGGACCAGCGCGTCCCCGCGTTGCCGTCCACGGCGGCCGAGGCGGGGGTCCCGGCGTTCTCGACCGAGGAGGCCGTCGCGGTCCTGCCCTGCGCGGCGTCGGCGGTGCCGCAGGCGGCGGCCGAGCCCGGGGAGGAGGTCAGGCCGACGAGGAAGGCCGCGCACAGCGTCATCGCGGCGAGCAGCGGCGTCAGATGGGTGGATGGACGAAGTCTCATGGGGCGCTCCTGGAAGAGGGGCCTTGCGCGAACCTCGCGCACAACGCGCTCGTCGCGGCGAGCTTGTGCTTGCTGGGAGGGGCGGTCGGCGCCGCCCCTCCGCGGGTCCGGCCCGCGGCCCCCGCCGGCGGCGCGCCGGGGCATGGTGTGCCCGCGGCGCGGCGCCGTCCGCGGTGCCGGGGATCAGGGGTAGCTGACCAGGTTGCTCGGGACGGTGGCGGTGCCCTGGGCGGGGCCGCCGGTGTTGTTGATCACGTGGGCGATGGTCCCGTTGCCGCCGAGGGAGACGGTCAGCAGGTCATGGAACCGCACGCCCGACGTGGTGGGCGCTTCGAAGGCGCGGTCGGCCACGATCGAGGGGTCGACGTTGAAGTAGCAGTAGCTGCCCAGGCCCCAGCCCTCGTGGCTGGTCACCGAGTCGGCCACCTTGTAGGCGGCGTAGCCGCGCGTGCCGCCGTTCATGAACGCCGCCTGGTTCGGCGGGTCGTAGGGCATCTCGTTCTGGAAGAAGATCGTGCGACCGCCCTGGCCGTTCCAGATGACCTCGTACTTCTGGTAGTGCTCGACGAACAGGCCGTAGGCCGTGACGTTGTTGCCGTTGACGATCAAACCGGTGTCGGCGGGGTTGGTGGTCCAGCCGACGCCGGCGCCGTGGTCGGCACGCCAGGCCCAGATGTGGTCGATGATCGTGTTGCTGGTGTTCACCACCAGGCTGGTGGTCGCGCGCCCGGCGCCGGCGCCGCCGATGCGGAAGAAGACGTCCTGGACGGAGGCCGGGTTGGACGCGTGGCCGGCGGCCGAGGAGCCGTTCGGGCCGACCTGCAGCAGCACCGGCGAGTTGACCGTTCCGGCGTCGAACAGCAGCCCGGCGATCTTGACGCCGTCGACGTCGGCGGTCGACATCGCGGTCACGCCGTTGTCGGGGATCAGCGTGGGGTAGCCGATGCCGAGGACGACGGTGTTGGCCCTGGTCACGTTGAGCGTCTGGTTGAGGTGGTACACGCCCGGGGTGAACAGCAGGTTCAGGCCCTGGGTCAGCGCCTGGTTGAGGGTGGCGGCGCTGTCGGACGGCTTGGCGACGTAGAAGGCGCTGAGCGGGAGCGACGAGCCGGGGGTGGACCCGCCCGACCACGAGGCGCCGCTGGTGTTCTGGCGCAGCGAGGGGACGAACACGTTGTAGTTGCCCGCGGAGTCCACGTACAGGTAGGGCTTCTCCCTGGTCACCGGGCTCTGGCCGATGGTGGTGTACGGCGGGTTCGGGAAGCTCTGCGCGGGAGCGCCGACCACGCCGGAGAACACCATGTTCCACACGCCGTTGGTCCAGCCGCCGATCTGGCTGTCACGGGTGAGCCACTGCTGCTGGGAGTACGGGCCCACGGTGCCGTCGATCTTGCTGTCGGAGATGTAGCCGCCGCTGGCCCAGCCGTAGCCGGAGGGCGCGAGGTTGAGGTTGCCCCGCACGTGGATGCGCCGGAACGGCGCCGCCTGCGACACCGCCCAGCGGTTCTCGCCGCCGGTCGGGGTGATCGACAGGTTCTCCGCCGACCGCCAGAAGTTCTGGGTGGCGTTGCCGCCGAACCAGCCGGCGTCGACGGTGACGCCGCCGTTGATCGTGACGTCGTCGGGGTTGCGGCCGAGGCCGGCGATGGAGGTGTAGAAGCCGATGTTGGCGTTGACGTTGTAGCTGCCCGGCTTGAACAGCAGCGCGTAGCGCTGGGTGCCGAACTGGTTGGACTCCTGGGTGCTGAAGACGGAGTTCAGCCTGCTCTGGATGGTGGAGCTCGCCATGGACGGGTCGAAGACGATCACGTTGGAGCCGAGGTCGCCGCCGCCGGGCAGGTTCGGGCCGCCACCGCCGGTGCTGCCGTACACCTGGAACTCCCACAGTGAGTAGCCGTAGCCGGTGGCCCGGGCGGTGCCGTACATGCGGACGTAGCGCCCGCTGCCGGAGACGGCCAGCGTCTGGGTGCCGCCGGTGCCGGTGGTGGTGGAGTAGACGTCGGTCCAGGACGACGCGTCGCCGGAGACCTGGATCTTGAAGGCCTTGCCGTACGCCGCCTCCCACCGGAGCACGACCTGGCTGATGGTGGCGGTCGCGCCGAGGTCGACCTGGATCCACTGGGGGTCGCTGAACGCGCTCGACCAGCGCGTCCCGGTGTCGCCGTCGACCGCCGCGGTGGCGGGCGTGCCGGCGTTCTCGGCGGACGAGGCGGTGACCGGCCTGCCTTGCGACAACAGGGTGTCGGCCGCGGCGGCCGGCCCGGTGACCATGAACGACGCCACGAAGGCGACGAGGGCGAGAAACGTCCCCGACAGGACATGCCTGCCGGAGCGCCGGGACAGGTGCACTGCTTCTCCTCACGACATGGGGGGTGCGCCACCGAAGTGGCGGGGGTGCGGAGAGCGCTCTCTCGCAAGAGCGTGCACATGTGCGGGCCGTAGTGTCAATGCTTAATTTAACTTCTATGACATAGTGCCGACAGGAGCGGGAAACCGCGCGTCCTGGAGGAACTGCTCGATGACCAGGGTCGCCGCGCCCATGGCGACGGCCTCCGGGCCGAGGCGTCCCAGCACGATCGAGGTGGTCTTGTAGGGCTGGAGCAGGGTGTTGGCCGCCGTCGCGGCGCGGATGTCCACCAGCAGGCTCTCCCCGAGCATCAGGCCGGCCCAGCCGCCGATCACGATGCGCTCGGGGTTGAACAGGTGGATGAGGTTGGACAGCCCGACGCCGAGCAGTTCGACGGTCTCGTCGAGCACCGGGGAGCGCGATTCGAGCAGCCGGGCCAGTGCGGTCTCCTCCTCGGCCGAGTCGGCCACCACTCCGGCACGGTCCAAGATGGCCTCGGCGCCGACGTAGGCCTCCAGGCAGCCGCGCCCGCCGCACTTGCACAGGCGCCCGCCCGCGACGATCTTCAGGTGACCGATCTCGCCCGCGGCGTGCCCCGCCCCGCGGTAGATGCCGCCGTCGGTGACGATCGTGCCGCCGACCCGCGAGCCGATCAGCATGACCACCGTGTCCGACGTGCCGCGCCCCGTGCCGAACCACAGCTCGGCCTGGCCCATCGTCTTGGCGCCGTTGTCCACCAGCAGCGGCAGCGACGTGCCCGCCCGCAGCATCGCCCCGAGCGGGACCGCCTGCCAGCCGAAGGTCTCGCCCTGGACGAGCGCGTCCGGACCCGGCTCGACGATGCCGGGCACGCCGACGCCGACGCCGAGCACCTGGCCGGGGGACACCCCGCCCTCGCTGATCACCGAGTCGATGCCGACCAGGATGTGCCGCGCGACCAGCTCGGGATCGTGCCGCGCCGAGTGGACCGCGTACAGGGCGCGGGCCCGCTCGTTCATGTCCAGGTCGAACAGCTCGACCCTGACCTGCGTCTCGCCCACGTCCACGCCGACCACGAAGCCGAACTCGGGGTTGACGCGCAGCAGCACGCGGGGCCGGCCGCCGTCGGAGTCGACCAGCCCGGCCTCGACCAGGACGTTGTCGCCGAGCAGGTCGCCGGTCATCGTGCTGACCGTGGCGCCGCTCAGACCGGTCGCGTCGCACAGGTCGTTGCGGCTCGCGGCCCCGCCGAAATACAGGGCACGCAGGAGCATGGCCCGGTTCCCCCGCCGCACGTCTCGCACGGTTCTGCGCTCCGGCCTGCCCATTGGCCCCGCCTCCCTTGATTCCCGGTCATGTTAATTCAAGGCCCGAAACCCCTGCGTGCGAGCGCCGCGCCGGTCGCGTTACCGAAGCGTGTCCTTCGGTGCGACGACTTTGTTCAAGGCTTAGATTATGCTCCGGGAAATCCCTCCGGGCGAGGAGAGGAGACCGGCCATGGCCGAACCGGTGTCCGGGAGGCTACGACAGGGCGGCGGAGGTGGTCTCCAGAGCGTGGAGCCTGGCCCGGACGTCGTCGGCGCCCCCATGGCCCAGCTCGTCCAGACCGGCCAGCGCCCGCCGCAGGGCGCCGCGCGCCTTCTCCCGGCGGCCGGCCGCCAGGTGGGTCTCGCTCAGGCGGGTCAGCGTGTCGGACTCGGCGTACCGGATGCCGAACCGCCGGTACAGCTCCAGGGCCCGCTCGTAGCTCGCGGTCGCCTCCTCGTAGCGGCCCAGGTGGTGCAGGGCGTAGCCGATGCTGTCCAGCGTGTCGGCCTGGGCGTAGTGGTCGCCGAGACCCTCCAGCAGGGCCAGGGCGCGCCGGCAGTGGATCAGCGCATGCTCGTGGCGGCCCAGCAGGGCGTGGTACCACCCCACCGCGTTGAGCGAGGCGGCCTGGCCCGGACGGTGGCCCGCGACCAGGAACAACTGGTGGGCCCGCTGGGCGTGGATCAACGCGCTCTCGTACCTGCCGCGCAGTTCGAGCACCCAGCTGAGGATGCGGTGGGTGTGCGCCTGCGCGACGACGTCCCCGGTGTCGGCGAACAGCTCCAGCGCGCGGTCCAGGTGGAGCATCGCCTCGTCGTGGCGGCCGAGGTGGGCCGCCGCGCGGGACAGGCCGCGGTGGGCGTAGGCCATGCCCGTGCGGTCGCCGAGGCGCTGCGCGGCATTGAGGGCGATGCGATGCGAGGCGGCGAGATCATGCCAGTGCCCGCGCCGGCCGAGGAAGTGGGCCAACGCCCAGGCCAGCCGCCAGGCCGAGTCGTCCAGACCGGCGTCCGCGGCCGTCGCCACGACGGCGAGCAGCCCGATGTGCTCGATGGTCAGCCAGTCGGACGCCTCCTCCAGATCGGCCGGCTCGTCGGGGTGCACCCCGGGCGCGGGCGGCGGCAACGGGATCGCGTCGCGGTGCGAGGTGAACAGCCGGGCCGCCCGGTGCGCCGAGTGCAGGTAGTGGTCCACCATCCGCCGGACCGCCGCCCGCCGGTCGGCCTCGGTGTCCTCGGCCTCACCCCGCTCGGCGGCGTACGCGCGCAGCAGGTCGTGGCCGGTGTAACGGCCCGGGACGTGCTCGGTGAGCAGGTGCGCGCGGGTCAGCTCCGCCAGCGGCGCACGGGCCCGGCGGACGGGGACCCCCGCGAGCGCGGCGGCGGCCGAGACGCTGACGTCCGGGCCCGGATGCAGGGCCAGCAGGCGGAACAGCCTCGCCGCGGGCGGGGTGAGCGCCTGGTAGGACCAGGAGAACACCGCGCCGACGTCCGCGCCGTCCGCGCCGGTGAAGGCGTCCAGGCTGCCATGGGCCGCGCGCAGCTCGGCCGCGATGGCGGCGAGCGGGAATGCCGGGTTGGTCGCCGCCCGCGCCGCCGCGATGGCCAGCGCGATCGGCAGGCGGGCGCACAGCGCGGTGATCTCCCGCACCGCCGCCGGCTCCGCGCTCACCCGGCCCGGGCTGAGCCGCAGCGCCAGGAACTCGCGGGCCTCGGCGTCCGACAGCGCCTCCAGCGTCAGCGAGCGGGCGCCCTCCCCGGCCACCAGCCCCGAGAGCCGGTGGCGGCTGGTGACGATGGCCAGGCAGCCGGGCGTGCCGGGAAGCAGCGGCCGGACCTGCTCTGAGTCGCGGGCGTTGTCCAGCAGCACGAGCACCCGCCGCTCGGCCAGCAGGCTCCGGTACCGTGCCGCGAGGACGTCCAGGCCGCTGGGCATGTCGCGCGCCGAGACGCCGAGCGCCCCGAGGAAGTGGCGAAGCACCTCGGAGGGGTCCTGTGGACCGCCGGGGCTGAAGCCGCGCAGGTTGACGTAGAGCTGGCCGTCGGGGAACCGGTGCGCGACGCGGTGGGCCCAGTGCACGGCCAGCGTGGTCTTGCCGATGCCGGCCATGCCGCCGATGGTGCTGATCACCGCGGTCGCCGGGGGGCCGTCCCCGCACGGGAGCAGGTCGTGCACGCCGGCCAGTTCGGCGCGCCGCCCGGCGAACGACGGCAGGTCCGCCGGCAACTGCGCCGGCCGCACCATCTCCCCGGCCTGCCCTGGTTGCCCGGTGGGCCCTGCACGCCCGGCCTGCTCGAGGTGTCCGGCGTCCCCGGCGTCCCCGCCGTCCCCGGGGTGCCCGGCGTCCCGGCCGGCCACGGACCCGCCGCCCGTGGAGGACGCGGGCCCCTGGTCACCGGCGGACGCGCTCGCGCCCGGCCCGGCCGCGGACGCGGGCCCGGCGGCGCCCGGAGCGGCGGACCCGCCCGGAGCGGCGGACCCGGCCGGCGGGGCAGGCCCGGACGACAGGAGAGAGCGCGCCGAGGCGCCGGGCGAGGGGGCCCGTGTCTCCTGGAGCACCCGCTCGTGGGCCGCGCGCAGGTCGGGCCCCGGGCTGATGCCGAGAGCCTCGTCCAGCCGGGTGTACATCGCTCGGTACACCTCCAGCGCTCCCGCGCGGTGGCCGGTGGCCGCCAGCACGAGCAGCAGCCGCGTGTGCAGGGGCTCGTCGAGCGGGTTGGCCTCGGCCGCCTGCTGGAGCCGCGGGACGAGCCGTGCCACCGAGCCCGCCCGCAGCGCGGTGTCGGCCGCCTCCTTGAGCACCTCCAGGTACTCCTGGTCCAGGGCCGAGAACAGCGGGTGGACCCGTACCTCTTCGGAGACGCCGTCGGCGGCCGGCCCCCGCCACAGGTCGAGCGCCTCGGTCAGCAGGCTCGCCGCGGTCTCGTCGTCGGAGGCGGCGCGCGCCCGGCCGCTCAGGGCGCGGAAACGGAGCAGGTCCAGCGAGCGCTCGTCCAGATCGAGCCGGTAGCCGCCGCCGCTGCGCACCAGCCAGCGTCCGACCGCGCGCCGCGGCAGGCCGGGCTCCAGCAGGCGCCGCAGCGCCCCGATGTGCCGCTGGACGACGTTGACCGCGCTCTCGGGCGGGTCGTGTCTCCAGAGGATGTCGACGATCTCGGCCAGCCCGGTGGGACGGCCCGCCCGGGCGAGCAGGACCGAAAGCACCTCGCGCTGCTTCGGCGGCCCGAGCGCCATCTCTTCGTCACCCCGCCAGGCGAGTACGGGCCCGAGGACCGCGAACCGCACCCGACCGCTGGGCGTCATCTCCGATTCCAATGGCACAGTACCCCTGACCTGCCACGTTCTTGACGATCATCATGGACGCGGCCATGCGCGTCACTTTCGTCAAGTATGGGAGATGGAGGAGTATGGCCGTGCAGAAATAGATTCTGGTTCGGTAAGAACGGCCCGGCTCTATCCCCCGGCGGGCAGGAACCGGAACGTCCCGCTGATCGCGTCGAACAACGCGTAGACCTCCGCCTCCAGCGGGAGGTTGGGGCTGGCGCAGGTGATGATCAGATAGTCGCGCTCGGCGCCCGGAAGCGGCACCACGGTGTGCATGGTGAGCATCCGCACGGAAAGTTCGGTGGTGAAGGAGGCGTCCTCGGTGCCGGTGATCCTGGCCACCTGCCCGATGTCGGGCAGGGTGACGGTGGACACCTTCCGGTCGGCGGGCGTCCTGTCGGCGCCCGGCCCGGACGCGGCGGGCGCCAACTGGGCGGTCAGCACCGGCAGCGTCAGCTCGCGGCCCGGCGGCACGGTGACGGCGAACACCATGGTGTACCCCATGAAGAGCCCGTCGTCGAACATCGTCGCCGTGCCGGCGGCGAACAGCGCGCCGCGGCGGCGCGCTGCCCTGGCGACCTCGCGGGCCTGGCGGAACAGGTCGTTGATCGCCGCCTTCTCCCGCACGCCGTTGGTCATGGCGAGGGCGGCGGCGCGGGTCTCGGCGAGCGCGTCGCCCGAGACGTCGAGATCCGCCCAGGAGTCGGGCACGTCGAGGACGAAACGGTCGACGGGGGCGATCATTTGGCGTCCAGGTGGGCCACGGCCTTCTGGTCGGTCTCGTTCATCTGCTGCACGATCTGGTCGACGGCCTTCTTGATCGTCTCGCACTGGTGGTGGAGCTGGATGCGCCCGTCCTTCCAGCGCTTCTCGAAGTGCTCGCCCTGGTCGATCAGCGGGGAGCCCAGGGCGCGATCCAGGTCGATGCCCGACTTGTCGGTGTCGATGTGGTCCAGTACCGAGCCCAGCGCCCGCGACACCTGCTCCAGCTCGTCATCCGGAATATCGATTTTGGCCATCGTGCCCCCCGGGCGGATCTCTTCTCCTCGGTACCGCGTACCGTCTGCTCCCTGCACACGTAGCCAGGCACCCGGAAGGTTCACACTCGGGCACCGTTTTGAACCCTTCGGACCGTTCGCCTCGTGTTCCGCGAGTGAGATTCCAAAGCAACCCCCGCCCGGCCGGCCGGGCGGGCGTCCGCGCGCTGGCCGTGGCCGTCGCCCTGTGCGGCCTTACCGGCGCGGCCGGCTGTGGCAAGGTCATCAGCATCGGCGACGCCCCCGCCTCCTCCGCCCCGGCCCCCGCCCCGCCGGCCTCCTCGGCGCCGCCCGCCTCGGACCCGGCCCCGTCCGCTCCCGCGGGCACGGACGGCGCAGGCGGCCAGGAGTTCGGCCCCGGCGGCCCGCTGCAACTCGTCAACGGATCGGCCGCGGACAACGGCGCGAGCGGTAACGGCGGGACGGTGACCGGGGACGCGGTCCAGGAGCAGCCCCCGGTCTGGGTCCAGCTCACCGGCGTCCGCTCCCGCACACTGGACGCCCACGTCGTGGACGTCAACCAGTCGACCCTCTACCGGTTCGACAAGGATTCGGCGGACCCGTCCCGCTCCACCTGCGAAGGCGACTGCGCCGTCACCTGGCCGCCCGTCACGATCAAGCTGGGCGGCAAGGTGTACGTCCGAGGCGTGCGGCCCGCGGACGTCGGGGCGATCCGGCGCGGCGACGGCCGTATCCAGATCACCATCGGCGGCTGGCCGGTCTACCGCTTCGCCAAGGACCAGCGCCCCGGCGACGAGAAGGGCCAGGGGGTCGGCGGCACCTGGTTCGCCGTCGCCCTCGACGGCTCCAAGGCGAACCCCGTCAAGTGAGCCCCCGGCCGGTGCCGCGAGAACGGGCCGGCCGCGACATGGCGGTGGGGCGGGTCAGGGAGATCGTCCCGGACCCGCCCCACCGCGTTCGACGGGCGGTTCGCGCCGCCGTCAGCCGGCGGGCGCCGTATACGGCGCCTGCACGGTGGTCAATGTGCCGTCTCCGAGGTGGAGCAGGCCGCGCCCCGGCTGCGGCGCGCGGCCGACCAGGCCGCGGGTGAGCCGCACCCCGATCACCTCGCCGTCGCTGAGGCCCTGCGGGGACAGCAGCATCCCGGACCGGTTCCGCTTGACCTGCCCCACCCATCCGGCGAGCCCGAGTGACAGCGCCTCGGCGTTGCCCGCCAGCACCAGACCCCAGCCGTTCCCCGCGCCGCCGCGGGCGAGCAGCGACAGGTCGGCGTCGATCTCCGACTGCATGAACAGCTCCGCGTCGTCCACGATGATCACCGCGTTGTCCTCCGGGACGTCGCCGAGCGCCGCGCGGAAGTCCGCGACCGTGACCTCCGCGTCGGTGAAGACGGCCCGCACGCCCGGCGTCCCCGCGAGGTCGCGCAGCGGCGAACGGCGCGGCGCGAGGATGATCACGCCCGTCCCCTGTTCCAGCAGCGAGCGCGCCACGGTGACCAGCGCGGTGCTGCGGCCGGTCCGGGGCGGCCCGGCGATGACGAACGTCGGGACGTCGGCCAGGTCGGGGCCGAGGGCGGTCAGCGTGTCCCCGCCGATGGCGACGAGCGGGCGCATCGGCCCGTGGGCGGCGCGCAGCGCCGAGGCGCTCTCGTAGGTGATCCGGTCGGGCAGCAGGTCCAGCCGGATCGGCCGCCGCGACCGCGGGACGTCGGCCTCGCGGGCGGTCAGCTCCCCGCCGAGGGCCGTGAGGATGGACGCCTGGGCGGTTCCCGACAGGTCGGGCCCGAGGACGGCGATCTGCACCTCGCTGGTGTCCTGCACCCGGATGCCGCGGCCCGGAGGCGGGTCGGAGGGCGCCGACCGGGAGCTGAGGCCGACCGAGGAGTAGTCGGCGCGGTCGTTCAGCCGCAGGACGATCTTGTCCTCGGTGGTGCCCGCGTACCGGCCCGAGCCGAGGATACGGTCGCCGGCCAGCACGACGTGCAGCCCCACCCCGGCGCCGTCGCGCAGCAGACGCAGCATGCGCTCCAGGTAGCTGCCGTTGTCGTAGCTGCTGAACTCCCGCTCGAACACCTCGAACCGGTCCACCATGAGCACGATGTGCGGCGGCCGTTCGCCGGGGGGCGCCATCCGCCGGTACTCCGCCAGGTCGGCCGTGCCGCGGGCGCCGAGCAGCGACTGGCGGGCGGTCAGCTCCGCGGTGAGCCGGTCCAGCAGGCGCCCCAGACGCTCGATCTGGTTGCGGTCCACGACCGCTCCGCAGTGCGGCAGCGCGGTGAGCGCGTTCAGGGCGCCGTTGCCGCAGTCGATGCCGTACATGTGCACGTCGTCGGCCCCGTGGGCGGAGGCCAGCCCGGCGGCCAGCGTGCGCAGAGTCTGGGAGCGCCCGCTGCGCGGGGAGCCGATGACGTGCAGGTGCCCGGAACGGTCGAGGTCCAGCACCAGCGGGCGCCGCGCCTGGTCGGCGGGCAGGTCGATCAGGCCGTAGTTGACCGGCGGCAGCACCGCGTCCCGGTCGTCGCGCGGCTTGGGCCCGGCGGGCGGCGCCCACTCCAGCACCTCGGGCAGCGGCGGCAGCCACGGGCTGGGCTGGGCGGGCACACCCGTCGCCCGCGCGGCGTCCGCGATGGTCCCCACCAGCACGGCGAGGTCGGTGATGGCCTCCTGCGCGTCCGCCGCGTTCTTGGCGCGGACGGCCGGCGGCAGCGGGCCGCCGAGCTCCGGCCAGCCGACGCCCCGCGCGCGCACCCTCACCTCGGTGGAGGCCACCACTGAGCCGGCCGGCCGGCGCCCGCCCACCCGTCCCGCCTGGAACGGCAGCAGCGCCGAAGGCCCGAGCCGCGCGAACGCGCGGCCGGGCGTGCCGGGGGAGATGGCGCCGGAGTCGGGCGCGTCGATGATGTCGCGGCTCTCGGTGCCGTCGGTCGTGCGCAGCGCGATCCGCAGGTTGGTGTTGGCGCGGATGTCGGCCGTCACCGCCCCGCTCGGCCGCTGGGTGGCGAGCACCAGGTGGATGCCGAGCGACCGTCCGCGCTGGGCGATGTTGACCAGGCCGGAGACGAAGTCCGGCAGTTCCCTGGCCATAGAGGCGAACTCGTCGATCACCAGGAGCAGGCGGGGCAGCGCGGCCAGGACATCGCCGCCACGCGTCCGCTTGTCCAGATAATCCTCGATGTCCTTCGCGCCCGCCTCGGCCAGCAGATGCTCCCGGCGACGCAGCTCCGCGCCCAGGGAGACCAGAGCGCGTTCCACCAGGTGGGTGTCCAGGTCGGTGACCAGACCGACGGTGTGCGGCAGGTCGGCGCACTCGGCGAAGGCGCTGCCGCCCTTGTAGTCGACCAGCACGAACGTCATCTCGTCAGGGCGGTTGACGACGGCGAGGGTGGCCACCAGGGTCTGCAGCAGCTCGGACTTGCCGGCGCCGGTCGTCCCGGCTATCAGCGCGTGCGGGCCGTCCCGCACCAGGTCCACCGAGAAGTCCCCGTCGTAGCCGGCGCCCAGGACGGCCCGCGTGCTCCGCCCCGCCAGCGCCCACCCGGCCGAGATCGCCTCGGACGTGGGCGGCTCGATGCCCAGCAGGTCCAGCAGCCGCACCGAGCCGGGAAGGGCGCTCTCGTCGGTGTCGCCGACGCCCCGCAACGGCGCGAGCGCGCGGGCGAGCCGCTCGTACCAGCCACGCTCGGGAAAGTCCACGCGCACGTTCTCCGGCGCCGCGCCCTGCGCGGTCCGCACCTGGACGCCGTCCTCCTCGACGGCGACCACCGCCGCGCACTCCTCCGGCAGCGACCGCTCCTCGCGGTCCACGCAGATCGTGTAGACGCCGACGGCGGGGCCGTCGCGCAGCAGGCCGACCACTCCGGGAAGCGAACGCGCCCGGCGGGCCTGGTTGAGGACGACGAGGATGTCGGGCGAACCCGCCGCCCCGCCGCGCTGCGCGTCCGCCCCGGCCGCCGCGCGCGACGCCACGAGCTGCCCGAGCTCGCCGATGCGGCGGGCCATCGAATCGCTGGTGCTGCCCACCAGCGCGTAGGCGTCCTCGCCCTGCGGCTGGCAGTGCGGCAGCCAGCGCACCCACGACCAGGCGTCCTCGCCGTCCGGTCCGGCCAGCACGACGATGCGCAGGTCGGACGGGCTGTGCAGCGCCGCGGCCTGCGCGGTCATCCAGCCCGCGAGGTTCGCCGCGTCCTGGCCGGCGACGCCCGTCACCCCGGAGCCGCGCAACGGGATCGCCACGGGCACCTGGGTCAGCCAGGGCGTCGTGGTGCGGCGGTACTCCTCCAGGGTCGGGTCCTCGACGCTCAGCGAGGACGGCAGATCGGCGGTGCCCACCCGCACGTCTAGGAAGTCGGGGTCGCGCCACCTGCGCTCCCACAGCCGCTCGGACGGCGACGAGGCCGTCTGCAGCAGCGACGCCGGGTCGGGCAGCGACAGGCGCAGCGCGTTCTGCTCGCGCAGCACCGCGTCATCCACGGCGGCGCGCACGCGCGCCATGGACGCCTCGTGCTCGCGCAGCTTCTCCTGATAGCTCGCCTGCGTCTGCTTGCGCCCGCCGAACTGGGTCAGCAGCGCGCCGAGCGGCGACAGCAGGGCGAGGAACACGAACGACCAGCGGCCGGTGGTCAGGATGGCGACCAGCGCGCCGCCCACCGGCACCAGCAGGATCGGCAGCAGCGGGATCGGCCGCTTCTCCAGCTTGGTCGGCGCGGTGGGCAGCCGGAACCGGCCGCCGCCTCCGGACGGCCGGAACCGCGGCGGCCGGTTGAACTCAAGGCCCAGGCCGTCCGCCGCCGGGGTCAGCGGCACTCGCCTGCTCACCGGGACGGCGAGCTCCAGCAGGCTGTCGCCCGCGGTGAGCTGACTGCCCTCCGGCCAGGTCGCCGTCCCCGACAGCTCCTTGCCGTCTAGCGACGCCTGGCCGTGCGCCGTCACCTCCACGGTGCCGTCCACCCGCACCCGCGCCCGGGCCGCGATCGGCGGCGCCCCGGCCGACAGCCGGACGCGGCAGGCGGCCCCGCCGCTGATCTCGTAGTCGCCGGGCGGCAGCCGGAAGGACGTCCCGGCCGCCGGCCCGCTGACCACGCGCAACTCGGCCAGGCCCTCAGGCTCCCGCTCCCCGGGAACGGGGACGTCGAGCCCGAGGTCCATGCCGTCACGGACACCGGCCGCGTACAGGGTGGCCGCCGGATCGACCGGCTCGGCGCCGATGTAGAGCACCGGGCCCGCCGTCCTGGCGTGGCCGCCGAGGTCGACGGCGCTCGCCAGTTCCGCGGCCAGTCGCCCCACCGGCGCGGAAGGGTCGGTGTCCACGGTGACGGCCGTGGAGACCTCCATGTCCAGTGGGGTCCGGACGCTTACGTTCAGACGCACGGTGATCGAGTCCCTTGTGCGAAGCGGACGGGTGAGGGCCGGCGGTGGCCGGCCCGGGGACGGGGCCGCCGCGGCATGGCGCCGTGGCGGCCGGCCGTCAGGACAGGTTCGAGCCGAGCTGGTCGTCGGTCTGCGAGAACGCCTCGCCGACGGCCTTCACGTACTGGCCGATGCCCTGGAGCGACTGGTTCACCGAGTCGAAGCCCTTGGCGAACTCGTCGAAGAAGGGCTGGAACTTCTGCTGCGCGGCCGGGGTGCTGTACCCCTGCGCCAGCAGGTTCTGGATCTTGCCGCGGACCTCGCTGAGCTTGTCCTGGAGCTGCGAGAAGTCGTTGAGCAGCGCCGCCGAGGTGGAGGCGGTCTCGTCGGAGTTGACGGTGAAGTTGGGCATGGTCTCTCTCCTGAACGGTCGTTGTCATCCATCCACCGAAAGGTGGCGGTCTCGTGGGGCCCGTCCGAGGCCGGCCGGGCCGATGGGGTCAGGGGGTGGCCGGTGGCGGCGGGAGGGTGTCCGGGGTCTCGGACACCGTGGGGGAGGGCGGAAGCGGTGTGTTCCGCGCCTGCGTGCTCGGCGAGGGCGGGGGCGCGTCACCGGACGACGAGGCGGTGGCGCTGCTCGGGGAGGCGGTGGCGCCGGTGGGCGACGACGGAGGTGTGCCGCCGCCCGTCCCAGAGGCGCCGCCCGTCCCGGACGCGCTGCCGGTCCCGGACGCGCCCGCTGCGCCGCCCGCGGAATCCGGACCCTGAGCCGCCACCGGAGAGGCGGGGGCGGAACCAGGGCCCGCGGCCGGTGCTGATGGAGCCGCGTCGGGCCCGGCGGCCGGTGATGAGGCCGCCGGGCCGGTAGCGGCGGTCGGAGAGGACGGCGCGGCATCGGGACCCGCGGCGGGCGAGGAGGGGCCGGTGCCGGTCGTCGTGGTCGGTGATACCGGCGGGGAAGTCGGAGTGGTGGTGGGCGAGGAGGGCGCGGCGTCGGTACCCGTGGTGGGGGAACCGGGTGCGGCGGCAGGGCCCGCGGCCGGCGATGACGGGGCGGCGTCGGGGCCCGTGGCGGGGGAGGGGCCGGTACCGGTGGTCGGAGAGGCCGGCGGGGTGGCGGGGGTGGCGTCGGGGCCCGTGGCGGGGGAGGAGGGGCCGGTGCCGGTGGTCGGTGACGCCGGTGGGGAGGCCGGAGCGGTGGTGGGGGAGGCCGGAGCGGCGTCGGGGCCCGTGGTGGGTGCGGAGGGAGTGGTGTCGGGGGGATTGGTGGACGGCGTGGTGCCGGGGCCGTTGTCGCCGGTGGTCGGGCGGGGAGTGCCCTTGGTCGGGAAGATCGAGTCGATCTTGTCGGCGATCGGGCGCTTGCCGACCGAGCCGACGGTCTTCGGCAGGACGTTGCCCGCCTCGCCGGCGATCGCCTCCTTGGGATCCGCTCCCTCGCTGATCGCGACGCCGACCTTGACGGCGGCGGACGCGCCTTCCGGGATCAGCTCCTCGGCCTGCTGGATGGCATTGTCCTTGAACGTGGGCTTGGGCGCGGCGGCGCCGGAACCGGCCGCGCCGGCGGCGGCCGGAGCGGGGGTGCCGGGGGCGTCCGGCCGGGGGGTGAAGGCGCCCCCGCCGAAGTCGCCGCCGCGGCCGGCCTTGACGCCCTTGAAGATCCCGCCGCCGACGGCGGCCGCGGCCGCGCCTCCCAGCAGGTTGCCCGCGGTGATCTCGTCGCCGTTGAGCTTCTTGACGACGGCCTCCTCGCCGACGCCCTTGCCGAACTGGCCGATGGTCCCGGTGATGAGCTTGCCGCCCGGGCTGTCGAAGGCGATGGTGAACGGCTTACTGGCGGTGAAGGTCTCGCTGATCTTGCTGATGTTGCCGGAGACCGTCTGGAAGAACCCGCCGGACTCCGCGCCGCCCTTGAACAGCCCTGGCGCGATCTTCGTGCCGACGGCGCTGATCCCCCGCCCACCGGCACGGAGCACGGATCCGCCGGGCACCAGGGCGATCAGACCCGCGGCGAAGTCGCCGAGTTTGAAGTCGCCTGTCGCTAATTGCTGGATCGTCTGGAACGCGAACAGCGCCGCGCCGAGGACGAACCCGATCACCGGGAAGAAGATCGCGACGACCGCCACGAGGATGTCGAGAAGGATCTTCACGAACGGGAAGTCCTTGAAGAAGTCCGCGATCTTCTGGAAGAAGTTGCGTTCGGGGATCGCCTTCGCCGCGGCGTCGTCCAACTCCCGGCCCGCCCGGCTGGAGGCCTGCTCGCGCAGGCTCCTGGCCTGCTCGGCGAGGCTCCGGGCGGCGGACATGGTCTGGTTGGCGGCGTTGATGCCGTCTTCCTGCTTGCGGGCCGCGTCCTTCTGTTCGTCGCTCGCGTCCGGGGGCAGGGACGGCGCGGTCTGCCCGGCCGTGCCGGCGACGGGCCCGGCCTGGTCCATCGCGCGGTCCACCTGCGACTGCGCCTCCTGGAGCTGAGAGGCATAGGTCTTGTAGGCGCTCGCGGCCGACTCGAAGGAGTCGCGAGTCTTGGCCAGTTTGTCCGGGAGGGACTTGAGCTGGGCACGCAGGGCGTCCATCGCCTTGCCGGTTCCCCGCTCGACGGCGCCGCCCTTGCCGAGGATCTGCGCGGCGGTGCTCGCCTGGTCCGCGATCTCCTGGTAGCGGTCGGCGAGTCGCCGGATCTCGTCCGGGTCACCAGGTGTCGGATCACCCGACATCCCGAGCACGTCGAAGCCCGAGGTATGCCGTCGTGCCACGTGATCCCCCCGAAGTGATGGCTCCTGTCGCCCGATACACGGGGACGGCGGACCGAAGGGTTCATGGTCGGATGGAAGAAATTCAGGTCGAACTTTCTCCCCTTCCATCACGTGTGCCCGGAAGAGGCGCAGGTCCGAGTGGACCCCGCATGACGTGAGGCCGGCGGGTGCCGTGCCGGGAATGGGTGGGCCACATGGTGAGCGGTCGGTGGGAGAGGGCGCGGCGGGCGGCCATCGTGATCCCGGCTCTGTGGGCGATCTTCTTCTCGGTGTGGACGCCGGCCACGGCGAACGCCTCCGCCGCGACCGCGGTCTTCTCCGCGACCTCCGCGCGGGACGGCGACGACCTGATCAAGGTGTACGTGGTGCGGACGGCGGAGCGGAACGGCGGGCGACCGGATTCGCTCACCGCCATCGCGGCGCGCACGCTGGGTGACGCCAACAGGGCCGGTGAGATCTTCCAGCTCAACGCCGGGCGCCCCCAGTCCGACGGATCGTCGTTGCGGGATCCGCGCGAACTGCGGCCGGGCTGGATCCTGCGGCTGCCCGCCGACGCCAACGGCCCCGACGTCCAACTCGCCCGCGAGACGAGCCCCGGCTCCGGCCAGGGGAACGATTCCGGCCAAGGGAACGGCTCCGGCCAAGGGAACGATTCAGGTCAGGGCACCGGCTCGGGCCAGGGTGACGGTGCCGGTCAGGGCAACGGTTCTGGTCCGGGGAACGGTTTCAGCCAGGGGAACGGTGCCGGCCAGGGTGGCGGTTCCGCTCAGGGGGACCAGTCCGCTCCCGTGGGCGGCTCGCCCGCCGCGAACGCCGTCGTGCTGCCGCTGCCCATCGTGCTGTCCGTGCTGGGCGCGCTGCTCCTCGGGCTGCTGACCGCGGCGATCGTGGCCAGGCGGCGGCTCCGGCGGGCGTTCGCCTGGGTCCCGCGACTGGTCCGCCGCCTCGGCGAGCCGGCCCGCCGTGCGCGCCGGCTGGCCTATCGCAGGTCGCTGGCCCAGGCCTTCGCCGGGGACGCGGAGGCGCCGCGCCGCGCCTACGCGGCGCTCTCCGAGCTGACCGGCCCGGAAGGGTACCCGGTGCACGCGATGTCGGTGGACGACGCGGGCGTCACCGCGTGGGTGGCGACCCGGGACGAACCGCCGGCGCCGTGGCGTGACCTGGGCGGGGCGCGGTGGCGGCGTCCGGCCGACGCCCCCACGCCCGCCGCCCGCCGCGCCCACCCCGCCCCCGGAACCCCGACGCCGTTGCTCGTGCGGGTCGGGGTGGACGACCAGGGCGGCAAGGTGTTCGTGGACCTCAGCCGGCTCGACGGGGTGCTGAGCGTGACCGGCGACCGTGCCGTGGCCGGCGACGTGGTGCGGGGACTGCTCGCCGAGGTGGCGCGGACCGCGCCGGCCACGCCGGTCGCCGTGCTGCCGCGGCCGGGGGCCGGGGCGGTGGCGGTGCCGGACGGCCTGCCGCGGGTCGAGGCGCCGAGGCCCGGCTCGGCGCCCGTCCTCGCGGGCGCGCGCGGCACGGGGACGCTGCGCGCGGCGGCTCAGCGCCGCCTCCTGCGGGCGTTGCTGGTGGTCCCCGGGCCGCCGACGGGGGAGGAGGCCGCGGACCTGGCCGCGTTCTGCGACCCGGCCACCGGATGGACCGCCCTGGTGTGCGGGGACGCCGACGGCGCCCACTGGCGCTGGCAGGCCCTGCCGGACGGCTCGGTCGAGATCCCCGTGCTGAACCTCACCGTGTCGGCCCCCGCGTGAGCCCCCGGCCGTGCGAGTTCGGCGGGTCAGGCGATGCCGGACGGCTTGGCGGAGACCCCGTGTCTGGTTCGGCCGCGCCGGCTTTCGCGTGAGCCCCCGGCGGTGTGAGCCCGGGTCAGGTCAGGGCGGGGGAGGGGGTGGGGCGCTCGCGTCTTCTGAGGTGGTCCAGGGCGTAGTGCTGCCGGGACTTCGCGGTGCCGACGGGGATGCCGAGGTCGTCGGCCGCCTCCCGGAGGGTGCGTCCGCGCAGGTAGGTGTGCACCAGCACCTCCCGGTGCTCCGCCGACAGCGAGCCGAGCATCTCCGCGACCGCCACCGAGGCCACCACGGCGTCCGCGTGGTCGCGCTGCGTGGGGTCGAACATGTCGGCGCCGGTCACCTCGTGCCGGTGGAACCCGCTCCTGGACCGGTCGATCACGAGGTTGCGGGCGACCGTGAGCAACCAGCCGCGGACCGACCCCTCGCCGTCGCGCAGCCGCTCGGCGTTGTGCCAGGCGCGGACCATGGTCTCCTGCACGATGTCCTCCGCCAGATGGCGATCGTTCAGGAGCTTCTCGGTGTAGGCCAGCAGGGCCTTCTCGTGCTCTCGCACGAGGGTGCCGAGATGGCGTTCCCGTGTGCCCTCCGCATTCTCCTGCGGCGCGGCCGACGGGGTGCGCGATTGGGACGTTCTCATATTCCCTTCCAGAGGGACCACAGGCCGATCCGTGGCGGATGATCGCGCCGCCACGTGGGGGCGCGCGGCCGGGGCCGTGAGCCGGGCAGAGCTTAGGTCGACGCCACTGCCGAAAAAGTGCTGAAATCGGTCATAGGGACGTTCCGCCGTGTCGGTCGGGTGGTGAGGCCATGGATTGGCGTGATGCCGGGCTGATCGGAGTCCTGTACGACGTCGGGATCGAGCACAGGTGGCTGGGCCTGATCGGCGGGCGTGCGGTGTGGGGCGCGGACCTGCGGCGCCACTACCGCGACATCGCCACGCTCGGCTCGTCGGCGGGCCGCGGAGCGCGGGTGCTCGACGTCCCGTGCGGGGGAGGCGTCGCCTTCCGGGGCATCCCCCGGGACGGCTCGTGGCGGTACGTCGCGGTGGACCTCGCGCCGGTGATGCTGCGACGCGCGCGGGCCGTCGCGGAGCGTTACGAACTTGCGAATCTCGCCCTCACGCAGGCGAGCGTGACGGCGCTGCCCTTCCCCGGCGCGACCTTCGACCTGTGCCTGAGCTACTTCGGCCTGCACTGCTTCCCCGACCCGGCCGCGGCGCTCGCGGACATGGCGAGGGTGCTGCGGCCGGGCGGGCTTCTGAGGGGGACGTCGGTGGTGCGCGGTGGCGGTCGGCGACAGGACGCGGCGATCGCGGTCCTCCGGCGCTTCGGCGTCTTCGGCGAGGTGGGGACGGCGGCGGACCTGGCGTCCTGGCTCGAAGCGGCGGGGCTCCGCGAGATCGCCGTCGACCGCGACGGCGCCGTCGCGTACTTCACCGCCCGCCGCTGACCGTCCTCGCGTGCCAGAGGCCGCGCCTGATCGTCGGTGCCGTCACCCCCGCACCCCGTCCCGGCCGTGTCGTAGGTGCCGGCCTCTTGATTGATACATCGTTTGGCGATATATATCGGATATGGCGTTGCGTGAACAGAGCTATCTGATCCTGCTGGCTCTCGCCGAGGGGCCTTCGCACGGGTACGGGGTGATCAAGACCGTGCGGGAGGTGTCGGAGGGGCGCGTCCGCCTTGGGCCGGGCACGCTCTACGGCGCCCTCGACCGCCTCGCGACCGAAGGGCTGGTGCGCGTGAGCGGCGAAGAGGTCGTCGACGGCCGGCACCGGCGCTACTACGAGCTCACCGGTCCGGGCGAGGAGCTCCTCACCGAGGAGACCGCGCGCCTGGTCCGGCTGGCCGCCGGCGCACAGCGGCGGCTCAACCTGCGTGCCCAGCCAGGGATGGGGGTGTGATCGAGTGGACGCCTACGAGCGCGCCGCACGGCGGCTCATGTTGGCCTACCCTCCGCGTTTCCGCGAGTACCGCGGCGACGAACTGCTCTCGACGCTGCTGGACCTGGCCGAGCGCGGCCAGACCCGGCCGACTCTGCGCGACTCGCTCGACGTGATTCGCGGTGGGATCGCGCTTCGTCTACGGGAGCATCCCCGGCCCGGCCCCTGGCTGCGTTACGTCGTTCTGGGGCAGCGTCTGCCATTCCACTATCGGTGGTGGGCCCGTGATGATCTGCTGGAAGGAGGCCGCGCGTGGCGCGCCACCAAGAGCGCCATTCGGACGTTGCTCTTGCTCTGGTCGCCGAGTCTGCTACCGGGACTCCACCCGAGCACGTGGTGGGCGTTGCCGGTTGGGGTGTTGGGGCAATGGATCTTGCGGTGGGCGCTCGATGATCGTCAGCGGCGCAAACTGCTGGCCCTGCACGAGTTTCGTGCGGACGGCACGCCCATGCCGCCGGTGCTGCCCCGGCCGGACCAGCGGGTGTTCGGGATACCCGCGTCCGACGAGAGGGCGGCGGGCCGGGGCGTGACCGCTGGGAGATGGGGCCGGCGTCGACCCGGCCGGTGACCTCGTTCCGCGTGGCCCGTCCGAGCCGCGTGGCCCGTCCGAGCCGCGTGGCCCGTCCGAGCCGCGTGGCCCGTCCGAGCCGCGTGGCCCGTCCGAGCCGTGTGACGACGCGGACGGGCCACGCGACGGGCCATGCGGAGGGTGACCGGAGGAGGAGGTCCGGCGGGTCAGGACTTGTAGGCCACGCCGCCGACGCAGGCGACCTCGGCCGCCTGCTTCCACAGGCCCGGGTCGACGCGCCACCGGGACACCGAGACGATGCCGGGTTCGAGCACGGTGAACCCCTCGAAGTAGCCGGCGATCTGCTCGGGGCTGCGCGGGGTGTAGCCCACGACGTCGGGCCCGGCGTTGTGGCGCCGCAACGCCTCGACGTACGACGGATCGGTGTCGGCGCCGTCGTAGAGCGCCAGGTAGCTGCCCGAGGGCAGGGCGTCCATCAGCCGGTTCACGATCGAGCGGGCCTCGTCGTAGTCGGGGACCAGGCCGAGGATGCCCATCAGCATGAGCGCTGTGGGCTTGGTGAAGTCGAGCGTCTTGGCCGCCTCCGCCAAGATGAGCTCAGGGTCGCGCACGTCCGCCTCGATGTAGTCGGTCGCCCCCTCCGGCGTGCTGGTCAGCAGGGCTTGGGCGTGCACCAGCACCAAGGGGTCGTTGTCGACGTAGACGATGCGCGACTCCGGGGCCAGGCGCTGGGCGACCTCATGGGTGTTGTCCACCGTGGGCAGGCCGGTGCCGATGTCCAGGAACTGCCGGATGCCGGCCTCGTCGGCGAGGAAGCGCACCGCGCGGGTGAGCATGTGACGGGAATGTCGGGCGATGTCCACCATGCCGGGGAAGACTTCGCGGACCTTGTCCCCGGCCATCCGGTCGACCGGGTAGTTGTCCTTCCCGCCCAGCAGGTAGTTCCAGATGCGGGCGGAGTGCGGGACCGAGGTGTTGATGCGCGGCGGCGCCGGACGCTCCAGGTCGTCCGGCGCGTTGGCCGGGACCTCCGTCTCGGCTGCCGGGAGCTCTGTCTCGGACGCGGGATTCGAGGGGGTGCGGTCCTCGGCCATGGGGAAGCCTCCTGCATTGCGTTGGTTCTGCTCGGAGGGTACGCCGGTCGGAGCGCGGTGGCGTACGGCCCGCACGGGCCCGTGCGACCCGTACGGGACGACCCCCAGGTCAGCGCGGCAGAAGGAGGAAGAAGCCCGGAAAACGCGAGATCCCCGGGCGAGGGCCCGGGGATCCGGCGAGGCGGCGACCGGGCCGCCTCGCCGATGTCCGTCCCCGGTCCGGGTGACGTCCGTCGCGGCTGAGGCGATGTCCGTCCCCGGTCGGGGTGACGTCGTCGCGGTCAGAACGGCGTCCGTCCCGGGTCGCGGGTGACGTCGTCGCGATGGGGCGGTGCGACCCGTTCAGGCGGCGATCGGCCGGCGCAGCGAGGACAGCGCCTTGCTCCAAGCGACGACCTGGTCGAGCATGGTGTCGACGGCCGGGGTGTGGTATGAGGCGGGCGCGAACTGGCTGTAGTTGACGAAGTCGGTGATCAGCGACAGGGCCACCTGGGCGCGGACGTCGGCCACCTGCAGTTCGCCCATGATCAGGCGCAGGTGCTCGACCGCGCGGGTGCCGCCCGCGCCGCCGTAGCTGACGAACCCGGCCGCCTTGTTGTTCCACTCGCCGTAGAGGAAGTCGATGGCGTTCTTCAGCGCACCCGAGGTGGAGTGGTTGTACTCCGGCGTGACGAAGACGTAGCCGTCGAAGGAAGCGATCTTGGCCGCCCACGCCTTGGTGTGCGCGTTGGCGTACTGGCCCATGGAGGGCGGAATCGCCTCGTCGAGGTGCGGCAGGTTGTACTCGGCGATGTCGACCAGCTCGTACTCGGCGTCGTCGCGGTGCTTGGCGATGTCGTAGACCCAGTTGGCGACGGCCTCGCCGTTACGGCCCGGACGGGTGCTGCCGAGGATGATGGCGATCTTGGTCATGGTGGTCCGAATCCCTTGTCTGTCTGCTTCGTGGCCGATCGGCCCGTGGTTGCCAGGACGCTCTGAGGCGGCTGATCCGCACATCATTGACGTGTCAGAAGTTGCTGCGAGGAATAAGCTACCCAGCAAATGATGTCACGTCAACAAACGATGGATAGAGCCTATCGTGCCTGGTGGACAGCATGAAGACGACCATGGTGCGGCGTGAGACGGCATCCAGGAGGCGGCTGGAGCGAGCGTCGATCGCCTGGCGAGCGAAGAAGGGAATGCCGGGCGGCACCCGCCGCTTGGGAGGTATGCCGAGTTGAGGAGGCCCGGTGCGGGAGTGGGTGACCAGAAGGCGGGGAGGCGCGCCAGGGAGGTTCGTGATACGCATGTGAGGGCCTAAGGAGGATGCCGATGTTGCCCTGGCAGGCTGACCTTGCGGGACGGCTCGACGAGCACGTGTTCGACAGCGAGCTGTTGCGCGGGAACCCGCTGAAGGACCCCCACCAGCGACCCCTGTGGGTCTACGTGCCGCCGGGCTACGACGACGAGCCGGAGCGGCGCTACCCCACGGTGTACGTCATCCAGGGCTACACCGGTCACGTGGCCATGTGGCGCAACCGCACGCCGTTCCGGCTGCCGTTCCCCGAGGCGGCCGACCATGTCTTCGCCATGGAGCAGGCCCCGCCGGTGATCGTGGTCTACGTGGACGCCTGGACCGGTTATGGAGGCAGCCAGTTCGTCGACTCGCCGGGCACCGGCCGCTACCACTCCTACCTCTGCGACGAGATCGTGCCGTGGGTGGACGCGCACTACCGCACCCTCGCCGGCCGCGACCATCGCGCGATCACCGGCAAGTCCAGCGGCGGCTTCGGCGCGATGATCACCCCGATGCTGCGCCCCGACCTGTTCGGCGCCTTCGCCACCCACGCGGGCGACACCCTCTACGAGTTCTGCTACCTGCCCGAGTTCGCGGACGCCGTGCGCCACCTGCGGGCCTACGACGGCGACATCGGGCGATGGTTCGACGCCTTCCTCGGCCGCACCGCCTTCACCGACCCGGCGGACGGCACGCTGCTCGGCGTCCTCGGCTGCTCGTCGGCGTTCTCGGCCGCCGAGGACGGCACACCCGAGCTGCCGTTCGACCCGCGCACCGGGGTGCTGCGGCCGCAGGTCTGGCAGCGCTGGCTCGACTGGGACCCCGTGCGCATGGTCCCGAAGTACGCCGAGGCCATGCGCTCGATGTGCGCGGTGTGGATCGACGCGGGAACCCGGGACGAGTTCAAGCTCGACATCGGCGCGCAGGCGTTCCGGGAGGCGCTGCTCGCCCACGGCGTCTCGGAAGAGATCATTTGCTTCGAGCTGTTCGACGCCGGCCACGGCGGCATCGACTACCGCTACACGCTGTCACTGGCCTGGCTGGCCGAGCGACTCCAACCCGGAACCACCCCGCCTACCTCGTAGCGGCACACCCCTGAGCCGAAGCGGCACTTCGGCGGTCAGGTCGGCAGTTTGGCGGCGAGGACGTCGACCCGTTCGACGGTCGGCGGCCGGACGAAGAGCTCGTCCGCCCTTTCCATCAGGGTCGCCGCCACCCTGCCGCTCAGGTGCGCCTGCCGCCCGGTGTCCTCGGTGAAGGCGTTGAAGATGCCGTACGTCGCGCAGTTGATGCGCAGCGCGAACCACATCGGCGGATCGGAGTCGTCCTCGATGCGGCCGAGGCTCTCGCGCAGGAAGCTCTCGATCTCCGCCTCTTTGCCCGGCCGCGCGTGGACGCGCACCAGCAGGCCGACGGTCAACATCGGGCATCCCTCCTCCCGCTGGCCCGTGCTCCGGAACGCCTTCTCCGTCATAAGGTCCTACCCGGCGTAGGAATACGACGAACAACCATAAACCGGAAGTTGCCCGCCCTTGGCGGGATCAGGGACGAGCAGGGGAACCCCGGGCCGGGTCACCCGGACGCCGGGCACCAGACCGGTGGAGAGCCGCGTTCGGTGAACGTATGTGCTCACCGCACTAGGCGTGGTCGGTGGGGGGTTTCCAGGGCTGGAGCCAGGGGGTGGCGGGCCAGCCCTCGGCGGCGGCCATGAGCGGGAACGCGGCGGCCCCGTCGATCGACTCGCGCACGATGTCGGCGTGGCCCGCGTGCCGTGCCGTCTCGGTGATCAGGTGGAGCAGGACCCAGCGGACCGACCACGCCTCGACGTCGTCGGGGAACCACGGCACCCCCTTGGGCACCGGGACGGCCTGCCCGAGATCGGGGATGCCGGCGATGGCGGCCTCGGTCTCCTTGGCCACCTGGTCGTACAGGTCGAGGACCTCCGCCAGCGTCTCGCCGGGCGCCAGGCGGAAGTTGGCTTCGTACTCCTCCTCGGAGTCGCCGCCCGGCCGTTGGAGCACCATGGCGACCCAGCCGCGCTCGACGGTGGCGGCGTGCTTGATCAGGCCGCCGACGCTGAGGGAGGAGGCCGACGGGGTGGCCCGCGCCTGCTCCTCGGTGAGGCCGTGGGCGGCGAGGCGCAGCACGTACCTGTGCTGGGCGAGGAAGGCGAGCAGCCCCTCGCGCTCGTCCGCGATGGGAGGAACCTGTCCGGGCATGAGAAGTACACCTCTCGGCAGAGCGGCGGATGGGAACGTCGCGCGCGACACTCGCATCATCGCAGCCAGGTCCGACAGAATCCGGGGTCCGGCGGCGGAAACCCAGAGGTGGGACTGGGTTCGGAGACGGGGGAGTGCCGGGAGAGGCCGGGGCTCAGGCGTGGGACAGGTCGGGGAAGACGTGGCGGAGGGAGTCCATCCCGGGGACGTTGTACATGTGGCGCTCGCGCGGGTAGCCCAGGGAGACCTCCTGGAAGCGCACGCCGTCGTACCAGGTCGTGCGCGGGATGTGCAGGTGCCCGTAGATCACCGTCGCGGCGTTGTAGCGCAGGTGCCAGTCGGCGGTCTCCACCGTGCCGCACCACTGCGCGAACTCGGGGTGCCGAAGGACGTCGGTGGGCTCGCGCACCAGCGGGAAATGGTTGACCAGGACGGTCGGGATCGACGGGTCCCGTGACAGGAGGCGCCGCTCGGTCTCGCGCAGCCGGGCCCGGCACCAGGCGTCGCGGCTCGGATACGGGTCGGGGTGGAGCATGAACTCGTCGGTGCACACCACCCCCGCCTGGTACGCCCCCGCCAGCGCCTCCTCCTTGGTGGTGCCGGGCGCCCGGAAGGTGTAGTCGTACAGCAGGAACAACGGCACGATGGTCACCGGGCCACCGGGGCCCGTCCACACGGCGTACGGGTCCTCCGGGGTGAGCACGCCGAGGCGGCGGCAGATGCCGACCAGGTGGCGGTACCGCGTCTCGCCGCGCAACTGCACGGGGTCGTCCTTCGGCGTCCAGAGCTCGTGGTTGCCCGGGGTCCAGATGACGGTGGCGAAGCGCCGCGCCAGCACGGTGAGCGCCCATTCGATGTCGGCGACGAACTCGCCCACGTCGCCGGCGATGACGAGCCAGTCGTCGTCGGACTGCGGCCGCAGGCGTTCGACGATCTCGCGGTTCTCGGCGTAGGCGACATGCAGGTCGCTTATCGCCATCAGGTTGCCGCCGTCCGCGCCTCCGATCATCACACGGCGATCGTAGCCGGGATCTCCCTGACCGGTCATGCCGCGACGGGCGGCGCACCCGCCTTCCATGGCGGGTAGGGGTGGGCAAGGGGGAGGGGGCGGCCGGGTCGTCGCCGCGGAACCGCCGTGCGGGGTGGCGGGCGGGTTGTGCCACGGTGTGGTCCGGGCCGGATAGCGTTTGGGCATGAGCGCCACCATCGTCGCCAAAGATCTCGCCGCCGGGCACGGCGACCGGGCCCTGTTCTCCGGGCTGAACCTGGTCGTCGCCCCCGAGGACGTGATCGGCCTGGTCGGGGTGAACGGCGCCGGCAAGTCGTCGCTGCTGCGCATCCTCGCCGGCATCGCCGCCCCCGAGCAGGGGTCGGTGCAGCTCAGCCCGCCCTCCGCGGTGGTCGGCTACCTGCCGCAGGAGCCCGAGCGCAGGCCGGGGGAGACCGTCGCGGCGTTCCTCGCCCGCCGCACGGGCGTCGCCGCCGCGCAGCGCGACCTCGACGCGGCCACCGAGGGCCTGGTGGAGGGCCGTCCCGGCGCGGACGACGCCTACTCGGCCGGACTGGAACGCTGGCTCGCCCTCGGCGGCGCCGACCTGACCGAGCGCGCGGAGGAGGTCGCCGCCGAGCTCGGCCTGGCCGTGCGGCTCGACCAGCCGATGACCTCGTTGTCCGGCGGCCAGGCCGCCCGCGCGGGCATGGCGTCCCTGCTGCTCAGCCGGTACGACGTCTTCCTGCTCGACGAGCCGACCAACGACCTCGACCTGGACGGCCTCGACCGGCTCGAGCGCTTCGTCAACGGGCTGCGCGCGGGCACCGTGGTGGTCAGCCACGACCGCGAGTTCCTCGCCAGGACGGTGACCAAGGTCGTCGAGCTCGACCTTCCCCAGCAGCAGGTCCACGTCTACGGCGGCGGGTACGAGGCCTACCTCGCCGAGCGGGAGGTCGCCCGCCGGCACGCGCGCGCCGAGTACGAGGAGTTCGCCGACACGCGGGCGGCGCTGCAGTCCAGGGCGCTGACGCAGCGGGCGTGGATGGAGAAGGGCGTGAAGAACGCCCGCCGCAAGGCGCCCGACAACGACAAGGTCGGCCGCAAGTTCC
This sequence comes from Sphaerisporangium rhizosphaerae, assembly GCF_042665155.1. Classification (NCBI taxonomy): domain Bacteria; kingdom Bacillati; phylum Actinomycetota; class Actinomycetes; order Streptosporangiales; family Streptosporangiaceae; genus Sphaerisporangium; species Sphaerisporangium rhizosphaerae. The sequence goes on from NZ_JBHTCG010000033.1 coordinate 70,600, forward strand.
GTACCGAGGCGACCGAGAAACAGGCCGCCAAGGCCCGCCAGACCGAGCGCATGATCGAGCGGCTGGAGGTCGTCGAGGAGCCCCGCAAGGAGTGGGAGCTGCGCATGGAGATCGCCGTCGCGCCCCGGGCCGGCGCGGTCGTCGCCACTCTGCGCGGCGCGGTCGTCAGGCGCGGCGCGTTCGCCCTCGGGCCGGTCGACCTGGAGATCGGCTGGGCCGAGCGCGTGGCGATCACCGGGGCCAACGGCGCGGGCAAGACGACGCTGCTCGCGGCCCTGCTCGGCCGGGTGCCGCTCGACGAGGGGCACACCGCTCTCGGCCCCGGCGTGGTGGTCGGCGAGGTCGACCAGGCGCGCGGCATGTTCTTCGGGGACGAGCCGCTCATGTCGGCCTTCGGCGCCGCCGTGCCGGACATGGCGCCGGCCGACGCGCGGACGCTGCTGGCGAAGTTCGGGCTGAGGGCCGCGCACGTGCTGCGGCCGGCGGCCACCCTGTCACCCGGCGAGCGCACCCGGGCGGCGCTCGCCCTGCTCCAGGCGCGCGGGGTGAACCTGCTGGTGCTGGACGAGCCCACCAACCACCTCGACCTGCCGGCCATCGAGCAGCTCGAATCCGCGCTGGACTCCTACCCCGGCACGCTGCTGCTGGTCACCCACGACCGGCGGATGCTGAAGGCCGTGCACACCACGCGTCACCTGCGGGTGGACGGCGGCAAGGTGCGCGAGGCCGCCCAGACCTGACGCCCGCGCTCGCGGATCCCGATTGGTGTGAACCGGTGGGGCCGGTCCCGCGTACCTCCTGGCGCGAATCGCCGTGCCCTGGCTTCCGCGTGCCGTGGCGGCCCCGGGCACGGCGCGGGTCGATCGGGAAGGGGTCTCCGTGCCGGTGCGCAGCATCCGCAAGGGGCTGGTCCCGGCGGCGGCCGCGCTGGCCGCCGCCGTGCTGCTCACGTCTCAGGGAAGCGCCGCCGCCGAGCCGCGCCCCACCATCGCCCAGGCGAAGGCGCGCCTGACGAAGTTGCAGGACCAGGCGGACGCGATGGTCGAGCGCTACAACACCGTCAACGAGCGCTACAAGGCCGCCAGGAAGAAGTACCGGCAGCTCGACGGCGAGCTGGGCCGCGAGCGGGGCAAGGTCGAGGACCTGCGCCGGAGCGTCGTGTCGGCGGCCTCGAACCTGTACCAGTACGGGGAGATGACCAGCGTGTCCGGCATCATCAGCCAGGACGACCCGTCGGGGCTGCTGTCCGCGCTCGCCGTGGCCAACCAGGTGTCGGAGGGGCAGGCGCGCACGCTGGAGGAGTTCGACGTCGCCACGCGCGGGCTCCAGGCCAGGCGCGGCAAGGCCAAGACCGCCTACGACGACATGGCCCAGACCCTCGCCGAGGTGGGCAAGGAGAAGAAGAAGGTCGAGAAGCTCGTCGGCGAGCAGGAGAGGCTGCTGCGGCGGCTCAACCAGTTCAACGCGGGCAACCCCGACAGCCGGGGCATCCGCTACGACGGCCCGGCGTCGGGCAATGCCAGGGTGGCGCTGCAGTTCGCCTTCGCCCAGGTGGGCAAGCCGTATCGCTGGGGGGCGACGGGGCCGGGCGCGTACGACTGCTCCGGTTTCGCCCAGGCGTCGTGGGCCAAGGCGGGGGTGAGGCTGCCGCGCACCACCTACCAGCAGTGGGCGTGGGGGGCCGGCCGCCGGGTCTCGCTGAACGACCTGCAGGCCGGCGACCTGCTGTTCAGCAACGGCCTGGGACACATGGGCATCTACGCGGGCGACGGCAAGATGGTGCACGCCCCGCACACCGGTGACGTGGTGAAGGTGGTGGCGCTGGACTCCTACTGGCGCGGCCGCCTGATGGGCGCCGTCCGCCCCTGACACCCGCGCGGGCCTCCGCGCGGGCCTCCGTGCGCGCCTCCGTGCGCGCCGGCTTTTTGCGGAGTTCTCCGAGCTTGAGGCGGGTTCGACGTTTGAGATTCGTGTGCGGGAAAGAAGGGGGGCGAGGAGCGAAGGAGGCTTTTCCATGACCATAGCCGGAAGCATCTTCCTGATCATGCTCGGCGCCATTCTCACATGGGCCGTCGAGTTCGACCTCGCGGGCGTCGACATCAACGTCGTCGGTGTGATCCTGATGCTCGGAGGCATCGCCGGACTGCTGTTCGGCATCTGGCGTCTGACGAACGTGCGCCGCACCGCCGTGACCAGGACGACCCCCGTCAGCACGGTGCCGGTCAACCCTGTGACCCCGGTCGACAGCACGCGCACCCAGGTGTACGAGGAGCGGCGCTACGACGACCCCATGATCTGACCTCGGACGTGGCCGCTGGGACGGCGGCGGAGGCCGCGGCAGGTGCCGTCCAGTACGGACGTGTCACGAAATGTCATGGCCTGCTCCACACGTGTGCCGGGTTGCGCAAAGTTCGCGACCCGGCACGCGCGAGCACCGCGCCGCCGGGAACGTCAACCGTCGTCCCAGCGAGCGGGTCCGTCGAGTCACAAGGAGGCACACGCCATGCCGGGAAAGCAGGAACTTCCGTCCACGATCGAGCGCTCGCCGAAGAAGGCGCAGGAGACCTGGATCAAGGCCCACGACTCGGCCGTCGAGACCTACGGTGAGGGGGAGCGGGCGCACCGCACCGCCTTCTCCGCCCTGAAGCACTCGTTCGAGAAGGTCGGCGACCACTGGGAGCCCAAGAGCAAGAAGGGTCCCTCCGACGCGCAGGCCGCTCGGAGCACCCCTAAGCAGGGCGAGACCGCCGAAGGCGTCGACGCGAACGCCAGCAAGAAGCACCTCGCCGAGGTCGCCGCACGTCTTGGCATTCCGGGCCGCTCCAAGATGGACAAAGAGGAGCTGGTAGAGGCCATCAAGAAGGCCAACCGCCGGGCCACCGCCAAGGCGCGCTGACCGGTGCGCCAGTGTCCCCTGCCGGTGCGGGGATCCCACGTTAGAGCCCTCTTCCGACGGGTAGCGGGGGGTCCACGGCAAAGGAGGACACGATGGCGGACACCACGGGCCGCGCGCACGACGCGCTGGTCGATGTGAAGAAGAACGCGGGCGACCTCGCGGTCAAGGCCGGCGACAAGGCCGGCGTGCTGGCTTCCAAAGCCGGCGACGTGGCGGGGGACCTGGCGGCCAAGGCGGGGGACAGGGCCGGCGACCTGGCGGCCAAGGCCGGGGACAAGGCCGGCGACCTGGCCGCCCGAGCGGGGGACAAGGCCGGCGAGTTCGCGGTGATGGCGGGGGACAAGGCCGGCGAACTGGCCGCCAAGGCCAAGAACAGCGACCTGGCGGGCAAGGCCGGGGAACTCGCCGACAGGGCGCGCTCCACCATGCCCGACGAGGTGAAGGACGCCGCCGACAAGGTGGTCACCCAGGCGAAGAACCGGCCGTGGGTGACCGCTGCCGTGGCGGCCGGCGCCCTGCTCCTGTGGAGGATGCTGCGGAGGAAGAAGTAACCGTGAAGAAGCTCGCCTACAGGTCCGTGGGAGCGCTGTCCGGCATGGCCGGCGGCTTCGTGTCCAGCTTGATCTTCAAGCAGGTCTGGAAGCTGGTGGCCGGCAAGGACGACGCTCCCCAGGCGACCTCCAAGCAGTACGGCTGGGGCGAGGTCCTGGTCGCCGCGGCCATCCAGGGAGCCATCTTCGGCCTGGTCAAGGCCGCGATCGACCGCGCCAGCGCCGAAGGCGTCCAGAACGCCACCGGCGAATGGCCCGGCGACTGACACCCCGGCCGCACAGCGGTTCCCCACTCCGACCGAAAGAAGCGCCGGCGCCCCACAGGGCCCGGCGCTCTTTCGTGGGATATGCCGGGAAAAGCTTCGTGGGACCTGCCGGGAAAGGGCGCATGAGAAAGGCCGGCCCTTCGGGGCCGGCCTTCGGAGTCGGGTGAGGGTCGGGTCAGCGGCGGGTGGCGAGTCCGGCGGCGGTCGCGGCGGCGGCGGTGGCCAGGGCGGTCAGGACGAGGGTGCGGTGCTGGGAGAGCCACACCTGGACGCTGTGGTCCTTCGAGCGCCCGTCGAAGCTACCGTGGGCGCCGTAGTCGCGGCCGTCGTCGGCGGGTTCCCACAGGTTGGCGACGCCGGTCGGCCGCTTGTCGTCGGTCTGCTGCGACTTGACGCCCGTCCTGCCGAGGTAGCGGTCGATCAGGCCGGGGGCGATCCGCTCGCCGATGATGGTGGCCGTGGTGCTGCCGCCCACCCAGTACTCGCGCCGGGCGGGGTGCTCGGCCGCGAACACGACGGCCTGGGCGGCGACCTCCGGCTGGAAGATCGGCGGGACGGGCTGCGGGTGGCGGCGCAGCCGCGAGAGCACCCAGTCGAACTGCGGCGTGTTCACCGCCGGCAGCTGGACCATGGTGATCTGGACGTCGCTGCCCTCGTTGAACAGCTCGGTGCGGACCGACTCGGTGAACCCCTTGATGGCGTGCTTGGCGCCGCAGTAGGCGGCCTGCAGGGGGATGCCGCGGTAGGCCAGGGCGGAGCCGACCTGGACGATGGTGCCCTGGTTGCGCGGGCGCATCCGGCGCAGCGCGGCGCGGGTGCCCCACACGTACCCGAGGTAGGTCACCGCCGTGGTGCGCTCGTACTCGGCCGGCTCGACCTCGGTGAACGGCGCGAACACCGAGGAGAAGGCCACGTTGACCCACACGTCGATGGGGCCGAGGTCCTTCTCGATCTCGTCGGCGACGGCCTCGACCTGCTCGTGGTCGGCCATGTCGGCCGGGTAGACCTTGGCGGTGCCGCCTTCGGCGCCGGCCTCGACGGCGGCGTTCGCGAGGCCGGTCTCGCCACGCGCGATGAGGGCGATCTTCGCGCCCTTCTCGCCGAGCATCCGCACCACCGCGCGGCCGACGCCGCCGCTGGCGCCGGTCACCACGACGACCTTGTCCTTCAGCACGTCTGGTCCTCTCATCCGGTGGAGCGCGGTCCGAGGCCGAGGCGGCGCTGGCGCCGTACGGCGAAGATGATGTCCACGACGGCGATCAGGGCGATCACGCCGAGGACGACGGCCACGATGGTCGCCTTGGCCACCAGCGCGAGCGCGCCGAGGGCCAGCGCGAGGAAGATCGCGAACGAGGCCAGGCGGATGTGGATGACATCGCGAGGTGTCGCGGTCACCATCGGCTTGCCCGTCTCCGATCGCTGTTCCGGTGTTTCACTCATCGTGGCCACCCCTTTCCGGTGAACATTTCCCATACCCGACAAATCCGACGTCATGTGCGCTCCTGCCAGGTGGCGGCGGAGCCGACCGGCGCATCCGCATCCCCTCCCACCGCCGTCGTGCCGACCCCGTCCAGCTACCGTCGAGCGGTCGCTCCAAACCTCCCGCCCTGGTCAGTGGCACGCGACCGACAGCACTCTGCGGGCGGCCGACAGGACGTCCTCCACGGTCACCGCCCCGGTGTCGCCGCCCCCCGCGAGCGCCCGATGGAACGGACGGTCCGCCGGCGGCCCCCAGCGGGCGGGGGAGTCCGGGCCGAAGACGGTCACCGACGGCACGCCGTACGCGGTCGCGAGGTGCGCCGTCCCGGTGTGCGTGCTCACCACCAGGCGCGCGCCCGCGACCAGCGCGCATTGTTCGCGCAGGGACGTGCGCCCGGCGAGCACGCGGTGCGGGGCCAGTCCCGCCTGCGCCGCCACCAGCAAGGCCAGCGGGCGCTCCCGCCGCGTGCCGGTGACCACGACCCGCATCCCCTCGGCGGTCAGGGCCCTCGCGACCTCCGCGAACCGCTCCGGCGGCCAGCGCCGCGCCACGTCCCGCGCCCCCGGGTGGACCACGACCGAACCCGGCGCCGGATTGGCCACCAGCGGCACGGGAAGCGCCAGGTCACCGGGGTCCACGCGCGAGCCGTACCAGCGCACGAGCCTGCACCACCGCTCGACCTCGTGCTCGCCGTCCTCCCAGTCGGGGCCCTTCAGCCGCGGGAAGGCGGGGTCGGCGAACCCCCACAGCCGCCGGGGCCGCACGTCCATCAGCAGCCGGGTGCTGCGCGGCCCGGGCCCGTGCATGTTGACCGCGACGTCGGGCCGGCGGGCGCTCCACGTCAGCCCCTCCAGCCCGCGCACGGGGACGAACCCCTCGACGGCGCCGGTCAGCACGGCCAGGTCGCGCAGCTCGCCGGGCGCGGCGAGCACCACGTTCAACCCTCCCTGGCGCAGCGCGCGCAGGGCCGGCACGGCGGTCAGCAGCCCGCCGACGCCGAGCGCGCGCAACACCAGGGCGATGCTCATGGTCCCGGCACCCCGGGGATCACCGGAGAAGAGGTCATGACGCCTTCCTCTCGCCGGACGCGCCCACCCCGCCCGCGACGACCTCCTCGTAGACCGAACGCGTCCGCGCGCAGACCCGCTCCCAGCCGTAGAGCGCGCGGGCCCGCTCGGCGCTCGCCCTGCCGTACGCCGCCCGCAGCCGCGGCTCGGCCAGCAGGGTGTTGACGGCCACGGCCAGCGTTCGCGGGTCGCGCGGCGGCACCAGCAGGCCGGTCCGGCCGTGGGCCACCGTCTCCCGCTGCCCGCCGACCGCGGAGGCGACCACGGGCACCCCGCACGCCATGGCCTCCAGGGCGACCATGCCGAACGGCTCGTACCACGGCACGCAGACGGCCACGTCGGCCGAGCGCATGAGCGCGGGGACCTCGTCGTGGGAGACGCCGCCCACGAACCGGACCCGCCCGGCCACCCCCGCCTCGGACGCGGCGCGGCGAAGGCGATGCACCTCGGGGTCGTCGTCCAGCCGGTGCCCGGCCGGGCCTCCGGCCACGATCAGCTCCGCGTCCGGGATCATCCGCATCGCCTCGATCAGCGTGCCGACGCCCTTGCGCGGCACGAGCCGTCCGATGGACAGCAGCCGGGCCCGGCGGGGGCGTGGCACGACGGGCCCGTCCGGGCGGAAGACCGCGGTGTCGACGCCGCAGGGCACCGTCCGGATCGACGGCGGCGGCGCGTTCATGCGCGTCAGCTCCTGCACTTCGTCGCGGCAGGTGGCGATGATCCGGTCCACCCGGCGGGCGACCAGGCCCTCGGCCTGCGGGCGCTCGCGCGGGCTGGTGTCCTCGGCCCCCTGGTGCCGCTGCTTGACGACACCGAGTGCGTGGAAGGTCTGGACGACGGGGACGCCGAGGCCGCGGGTCGCGGCCAGGGCCGCCAGGCCGCTCATCCAGTAGTGCGCGTGCACCACGTCCGGAGGCTGGAACGTCCAGCGCTGCCGCAGCCAGTGCCCGAAATCGGGGATGCAGGGCAGGATGTCGTCCTTGGAGACGCACCGGGGCGGCCCGGCGGGCACGTGGACGACGCTCACCCCCTCGGCCAGCTCGACCTGCTCGGGGACGTGCGCGCTTTCCCTGCGGGTGTACACCGTCACCTCGTGACCCTGCGCGGCCAGGCCGCGGGCGAGCGCCGCGACGTGGACGTTCTGTCCCCCCGAGTCGGCGCCGCCGGCCGAGGCCAGAGGGTTGGCGTGTTCGGACACCATGGCGATCTTCACCGTGTCTCCTCCAAGTCCGGCGGACGCGCCACGGCGAGATCGCCGGGTCGAGAATGCCCGGGCGACCGGGGATGGGCGGATCCGCATCGGTGACCTCGCTCGGCGAGCGCCGTCCGGCAAGGGCGAACAGGAACGTCCGCGGCGCCGCCGGAGCGGCGCCCGATCACTGAGGTGCACGGGGGCAGGGTGCACGGTTGTCACGATCGATCGCCGACCGAGGCTTCGTGCGTTCCGCGTCGGCGATGTTCCGTTGTGATGTTCCGTTGTCCGGAAGGCGGGCTTGGCGTCCGGAGGCTTGAGTTCTCCCGCACTTGCTGTTAGGGCACCCTTCTATCCTGAAAGCAGAGGACCAAACCTCCCCGGTTTCGCGGCCTGAACGGCGGGCATGCGAATCCTGATTGGCCGATCCAAGGGGGGTAGACGATGTCCTACGAGGCCCCGCATCACGTCGTCCCGCATCACGACGCTCCGCACTACGACGCTCCGCACTACCTGGCCGCCCGTGTGCAACGGGCGCTGGCGGAGGATGAGCGCACCTACGAGCTGGGGATCCGTGTGCTCATCAGAGGCGACCAGCTCTTCCTGCGCGGCCAGGTGGAGTGCGACGAACGACGCCGGCTCGTGGCCGCGGTGGCAGGAGACACCGCGCCGGGCCTGACGGTCCACAACGAGGTCACGGTGGTCGAGATCAGAGGGCCGGGAGAGGAGGAGACCCTGTGAAGATCAGAGTCGCGGCCGTCGGGGACGTCCACCTCGGCGAGGACCTGCGCGGGCACTACCGAAGAAGGCTCGACGGCATCGAGGAACACGCCGACGTCCTGATGATCGCGGGTGACCTGACCCGGCACGGCACGCCGGAGGAGGGCAGGGTCGTGGCCGAGGAGTTCCGCGACCTGCCGATTCCGGTCGTCACCGTCCTGGGCAACCATGACTACCAGTCCGACGCCGAGGACGAGATCGTGGCGTTGTTGCGCGACGCCGGCATCCAGGTCCTCCAGGACGAGTCCACGATCATCGAGTGCGGCGACCTGCGGCTCGGGGTGGTGGGCGGCAAGGGCTTCGGCGGAGGGTTCGCCGGCAAGTGCGCGAGCGAGTTCGGCGAGCCGCAGATGAAGGCGTTCGTCCGGCACACCAGAGAGATCTCCGAGCTCTGGCACAAGGCGCTCAAGAGCCTGGAGACCGACCACCGGGTCGTGCTCAGCCACTACTCCCCGGTCAAGGACACCCTCGCGGGCGAGCCGCTGGAGATCTATCCCTTCCTCGGCAGCTACCTGCTCGCCGAGGCGGTCGACGCCGAAGGGGCCGACCTGTTCATCCACGGGCACGCCCACTCCGGCGTGGAGAAGGGCCTCACCCCGGGCGGCGTCCGCGTCCGCAACGTGGCGCTCCCGGTGCTGCGCCGGGCGTACGCGGTGTACGGCCTGGGCGGCGAGGACCCCGAGCCCTGACCGCCGCGCCCCGGGGGCGGCGCGACCCACCGTCCCCGGCGGGCCCGGACGGGGAGATCCCGAGACGGCGGGCACGACGGGGAACGGCGAGGATCGACGTGAACGGGGAACGGGGAACGAGGAACGAGGACGGGCAATGGGCAACGGGGAACGGCGGACCGGATGACCGGTCCGCCGTTTCCGCGTCTCACACGCCCCGCGATGTGCGGGGCGTGCCTAAGGATGAAAGATGCTTACGCCACCCGGGCCGACGAGCAACCCGACGACGATGAGGACGATCCCCCAGAGGAGATCGCGACGGGCCAGGATGACGTAGATCCCGGCGATGACCAGAACGACGGCGATGAGCCAGAGAAGTGTACCCATGGGCATCCCACTGCCCTGACAAATGCCCTATTAACGTGTTAGCGGATCAACTTCTCTCAAGGCTTGGTCAAGACGCCGCCGCAGGTGCCGGGCCGATTCCGCCGGCCCCGCCCTTCGCCGGTCGCACACGGTGCACCGACCGGGCCCGGCGCGCCGGCCACGTCCGAGTCGCCGATCACGAGGTCTCCGGCCGAACGGCGGACGTGCCGCTCCCTCGCCTTCTGGCGAGGGACACCAGCGGCTGCACGAACCACAGCCAGGCGCTCAGCCCCGCCACCCCGCCCGCCAGCAGCGCCGCGGGCAGCACGCCGAGGAACGCCTCCACGACCAGCCCGGTCGAGCAGGTCATGGACAGGGCCAGCGCGATGCCGCCCACCACGCCGAGCCGGTTGGCCCGGTGCAGCATCATCTCCTTCAGCGTGCTGCGGAACAGGATGCGGTGCTGCGTCGCCGGGGCGATGAAGCAGACCGACGCGATCGCGGCGCTGAGCATCGCCACGTAGAACAGCCAGCGGCCCGCCTCGTCGACCTTGCCGAAGCCCGCGGAGAAGGGAAGGGTCAGCAGGAAGGCGAACAGCACCTGCACGCCCGTGGCCGCCACCCGCAGCCCCTGCAGCAGCTCGCCGAGCTCGCGGTCCACCCGTTCCTTGTGGGTCTCGTCCGACTCCTGCCGCGCGCCGTCCCCGGTGGGGTCGTGCCCGGTCACCTCACCCAAGGTCATCGGCGTGCCCTGTACCCTTCGCGGCGGTGCGCCCGCGCGGCCCGCCGCCCATAGAGCAGGGCGGCCCCGAGCGAGGCGTAGGCCAGCAGCCCCATCATGATCGTCAGCCACATGACGCCGGCCGCGCTCGCCACCACTGTGAGAAGGGTGGAGGCCGCCAGGGCGATCAGCGCGTAGCCGAACCATCTGCCGTACGGGTTGTCCTGGAACACCTTCAGCGACGTGCCGAAGGGGATCTCCGTCATCACTCCTCCTCTTCTTCTTATTCCAGTTCTTATTTCTGCTCGCCGTTCGCGTCGTTCCCGCCCCGCCCGCCGGGGTTCTCCGCCGCCTGCATCAGCCGCGCGTATCCGAGCTGGAGCCAGTCGGAGATCGCGACGGCGGTCATGGTCGCCCCGGCCAGGCGGGTGAAGCGCGGCGCCCAGACCATGCCCGCGGCGTAGCCGGTCGCGATCCACTGCGCGATGCAGAAGGGGCAGGTCACCAGCTCGCCGACGGCGTGCCTGACGCCGTGGCCGCGGACCTCCTCCCTCAGTTCGGCGGGTCCGCTGAGTCCGGCGTACCGTGTGAAAGGTGCCCGGAGCGGGCTCGTGACCGGGTCCTTGGTGATCGTTCGGGAGAGCCGATGCGTGCTCACACCCATCAGCAGCAGGTCGAGAACGGCGATCCGCTCAGGCGGCCGTACGCCCGTCGCCCTTCCCAGGGCCACCAGGCCCGCCACCGCGCCGCCGTATACGCCGAGGACGCGCAGGTAGGAGCCGAGCGGCCGGTCTGCGCCGTTCTCGTAGGCCCGTTCCTCCTTACGCAGCGTCTTGGTCAGATTGTTCGCCATAGCTCGCCGCCTACCCCCGGCCGCGGTGACCATGCCCTCCGTTTGGCCTGCGACAGGACGGGTACGGAAGATCTCCAGCCATCGCTCGTATGGGGGTGAGCCTTGGGAAGTCACACGCATGAGGTCACCGACGCGATCATCGACACGTTGAAGCGCGCCGGGTCGGTTCTCAAAGCCGAGGGGGTGCGGTTCGCCCTCGCCGGAGGCTGCGCGGCGTACGCGCGCGGAGCGGCGCCGTCGCTGCACGACGTCGACTTCGTCCTGGTCGAGGAGGACGTGCCGCGCGCGCTGGAGATGCTCAGAGGGGTCGGCTTCCGCACCGCGAAGCCCCCGGAGGACTGGCTGGTCAAGGCGTTCGACGAGGGCGACCGGCTCGTCGACCTCATCTTCCGCATCGAGGAGCGCCCGATCACCGCCGAGATGATCGCCCGGTCGAACATGATCAACGTCGCGGCGCTGAACCTGCCGGTGCTGGACGCCACCGACCTGGTGATCTCGTGGATCCTGCCCATGTCGGAGCACAGCTGCGACTACGGGTCGATCCTGCCGCAGGTGCGCGCGCTCAGGGAGCAGGTCGACTGGGACCGGGTCGCCGTCGCCGCCTCCACCTCGCCGTACGCCTCGACGTTCCTCACCCTCCTGGACCGCCTGGGCGTCGCCTGCCCCAAACCACCCCCCGAACACGCCGACACCACCTGGCCCTGACCCGCCCCCCGGGTGGCTCGTCCGCACGGGCCACCGGGTCCCCGGGCGTTCTCCCGACCTCCCGACCGCGAAAAGCAGTGTTTCGTCGGTAACGGAGTCCGCGACCCCGCCGTTAGCGGCGTGACGACCGAGTTCGCAAGTTACGAAGTATAAGTTCGCCATGCTTGTCGCGCATTGCTGCGATGACGTCCCGATCTCCAGGGCGATACCGCCGGATACGATGGGAACATGGCGAACACGTACCAGCCGATCACTCTCGGTGGCTTGGCCAGGCACCTCAGCGCCGCCGCGAGCGACAAGATCCGCTGGAAACTCGTCTGGGAGTTCCTTGAGGAATACCGCTGGGAGCCTGCACCTTCACAGCCGGCGCTTCTTGCCGACGAGCCCGCGCCGACCGGTGACGAACGCTGGGACGTGCTGCTCGCGGCACTGGCTGAGCACCTCGCCGCACAACACGACCTCGCACCGCCCGAATGGGCCGAACCGCGGATCCTTCGCCGAGCCTGGTTTCCCGCCGAACTCGCGGTCCAAAGAGCCGACGCTCTCGCCCACGCCCCGGCGGCCTTCCGCAAACACGGCGTCTACCTCTCTGCCAAGGACCTGACAGCCGCATGAACGACCCCGCAGGCATCCTTCTCGACCGCGCCGGGCTCGAACGTGCTTTCACCGCCCTTGGCGAACCTCTGCTCCGACGCGGAGTCACCGCCGACCTCTTCGTCGTCGGAGGTGCCGCGATGGCGTTGGCCTACGACGCATAACGCGTCACCCGCGACGTCGACGCGATGTTCGTCCCCCACGGAATCGTCCTCGAAGAAGCGCAGACCGTCGCCGACCAGCTCGGCCTGCCCCGCTGGTGGCTCAACGAACAAGCCACCGTCTACGTCTCCGGCAAAGACGACCCTGGTAGACGCCGTGTCTTCGATCATCCCGGGCTCCGCGTCATGGCAGCCTCTCCTGACCACCTCTTCGCAATGAAAGCCTTGGCCGGCCGCACCCGCGACATTGACGATCTCCGCTCCCTCGCCACTCTCACAGGTGTCGCCACCGTCGATGACGCCCTTAGTGTCTGCGCCGATTTCTTTCCGGGCGAAACCATTCCGCCACGCGCCCTCGCCGTTCTCCATGAACTCTTCGGGTGACCTTCGCGCCGCATCGTGTCCAGCTTCTCCAAGCCAACGACGCCAACGACATGGCCTGGAGTCAGCCATCTCCAGGCCAGGTCAGCGTGGTGATGGTCGTGCGTCGGTGTCGCTGGCTTGAGCCGTCTGACGGTCCGGGGTCAGGGAGCGGATGCGGGGGATCGGCGAGGGGAGCAGCCAGAGCAGCGACAGTGCCCCGCCGGCGGCGGCGATGAGAAGGGTCCCCCGCAGGCCGACGAGGGTGGCGAGCAGGCCGCCGAGGACGGCGCCCACCGGACGTGAGCCGTAATTGATCGTGCTGAACGCGCCGGCGACCCGGCTGCGCATGCCGTCGGGGATCACGTGCGCCTGCAGGGAGTTGAGGTTGACGTCGAAGAGCATGACGCCGACGCCGGAGAGGAACTCGGCCAGGGCCAGGGCTCCGGCACGGGCCCAAAGAGGGCCGTCCGCGGCGGCGGCGATGGCGATCGGCGCCGGGAACAACACGGCGCCGACGACGATGCTGCGGCCCACGCCGATTCCGCGCGAGATCCGGGGGGCGATCACCGCGCCGAGGAGCGAGCCGGTGGCGCCGATCCCGAACGCCATGCCGATGACTCCGGCGGTCAGTCCGAGGTCCCGGCTGGCGTACAGCACGAGCAGCCCGCTGCCCGCGACGAAGGTGAAGAAGTTGACGGTCGCGGCGCACCCGAGGCTCGCCCGCAGCACGGGGTGGCGGACGACGAACACCAGTCCCTCCCTGGCACGCCGCAGCAGCGAGGGCGCCGCGTGGTCATGAGCGGCCGGCGGTTCGCCGATCGGAACCCGGCGGATCAGGACCGCTGACGCCAGGAACGTCAGCGCGTCGACGACGACGGCGAGGGGAGCGGTCAACGCCTGGACCAGAGCGCCGCCGATCGCCGGTCCGGCGACGTACGACGCGGACCGGCTGGCGCTGAGCTTGCTGTTCGCGTCGACGTAGGAGGACCTGGCCACCAGGTGGGCGAAGAAGGGAGGGTAGGCGGTGTTGAACAGCACTCCGGCCGCGCCCGTCAGCAGGGCCACGGCGTACAACTGGACCAGTGTCACCGCTCCCATGAGGTAGGCGGCCGGGAGGGAGAGCAGCACGGCCGCGCGCACCAGGTCGGCGAGAACCATCAGGCGCCGCTTGTCGGCGCGGTGGTCGACCCAGGCGCCGAGGACGATCGCGAGCAGGTTGGGGGTCCAGATGAGCGCTGTCAGCCACGCCACCTGATCGGCCGAAGCGTGCAGCGCCCCCACGGCGATGAGCGGCAGGGCCAGCTCGGTGATCCGGTCGCCGAACTGCGAGACCGACTGGCCGGCCCAGAAACGGCGGAACCGCCGATCACGCCACAGCGATACGGCTACGGCCTGGTCCACGGCGCTCATGACGGCCCGCTGGTCTGCTCCTCGCCACACTCCGGCAGGACGTAGCGCAGCAGCCGGACGCCACGGCCGTCGGCCGGACGCGCGGCCTGCTCACGCGTCACGTAGGGCGCGAGAACACGCTCGATCGCGTCCTCGATGGCGGCGAGTTCGTCAGGGGAGACGACGAGGCGGGTGTTGGCCAGACCCGCGTGCCTCAGCCACTCCGGTTCCAGCTCGGGCTCGACCTCGGCCACCCATCGGCTCGCCAGGTCCGCCGAGCGCAGGAACATCTCCCGGGACAGCACCCGCGCGGCCGCCCTGCCTTCCTGGTCATCCGGATCCTCCGGCATTTCGAACCGGAAGCCGCGCGCCACCGCCTCCCATCGCCGCTGCCGGCGATCAGGGCCGGGCTCGGCATCGCGGACCAGCCCGAAGCCGGCCAGGTGCCGCAGATGCCAGCTCGTCACCGACGGGGTCGCTCCCACGTACGGCGACAGCTCCGTCGCCGTCGCCGCCCCGTACCGCTGCAGCCGCTCAAGGATCGCCAGCCGCACCGGATGCGCCAACGCCCGCATCGCCTGCGGATCAGTGATCTCGATATCGCCCAGACGATTCCCATACTCCATACGTGAGAGTCTCCTCTCACATATCCTGAGAGTCAACTCTCACATCTCCAGCGCCGGGCCACCAAGGATCCGACAGCCGAATGAACGATCCGGCAGGTATTGTTCTCGACCGCGCCGGGCTCGAATGCCCTGGAACAGCGGGAAGGACGTGTCCGTGGCTGTGTTGATGTCGTCGGCGACCGACTTGTTCAAGCCTCTGTACGGCCACTTCATTCTGGCCGACCAGGATGGCCTCACCGATGACAGCGAACAGCCGTGGGAGCTCGGCGGCGACTGGTTCGAGACCACACCCAATGTCATGGTCATCAGAACCGCCGCGAGTGAGGACCCGCTCGGACTGCACACCGCCGGCTTCGCATTCGAGACGTGGAACGGCAGACCACCATCGTCGTCGGCAGAAGCGTGGGACACGTACGTGAGCGATCAGGTTCTGCTGACCTCGGGCCGGATCAACCTGACCGACATCGAAGGCGGGACATCGCCCGTAACGATCGACCTGGGCGCAGGCGGTCAAGTCTGGTACGTCAGAGCCCATGTCCGTGTGCGGCGCCTGACCGATGGCGAGATCGCGGAATACGAGCTGGACGCCGAGGACTACGAGGCGGAGTCCTTTCTCCTGCAATTCTGGCCTGCCACCGGTCAGTGACGCCCGGGAGCACGCTCGGGCGTGCCTTCCGCTTGGGGCGGTGGCGGGAGTGCGATGGTGGCGGTGAGTGTGGCGGTCTGGGAGGGGAAGCGCCAGCGGGCCCATGCCGTCTTGCCGGTCCCGTCGGGGGTCGGCGTGACGCCGTAGTCATCGGCCAGCGCGGCCACGATCGCGAGTCCCCGGCCGTGTACGGCATCGGCGGCGAGGTCCAACCGGCGGGGCCGGCCAGGGCCGTGGTCGGTGACCCGGACGCAGAACTCGCCGGTCCCCACCCACAACGAGAGCCTGATCGGCGGCGCGCCATGAGTGACGGCATTGCCGAGAAGCTCGCCGACGGCGAGCACGACGTCCTCGGCGATGCCGGTGAGGTTCCAGGTGGTGAGCGCCTCGTGCACCATGCCGCGAACCTTGCTCAGCACGGCCGGGTCGTGGGGGACGTCCCAGCAGACGGTACGCAGGCCTGGCGGCGTTTCAGCCATCTGTGCTCCTTGACGTGGTGGAGGGGCGGTGGGTCGGCGCCGTCCCGGTATGGGGTGGCCGAATAGAGACGGGGAAGGGGAGGGTGTGGCCGACATGGCAGATTCGGCCTCACGCATGAGTTCGCGCAGCTCTTGCGTGGTGCGGGCGCGTACGGCCAAGGGCTCGGGGGTCGTCCAGGCGGCGGCGTAGAAGCGTCTGGTGCCCGCGCCGTACCAAATCGTCCAGGAGGGTTCGAGCTGGTCGAGCTGCTGGGCGGCGGCCTTGGCCGCGGGATCCCAATCGCCGGGGACGAATGGTGTGATCGGTTCTCCGCGCCGGTGCCGCCCACGGCGGCGTGCGGTCTCCATGCGGCCGCCATCGGCCGGATCCGGATCACCCCAATGCGGGCGGTTAAGGCCACTCACGGGCTCGGACCTCCAGACGTCCAGTGTGGAAGGGCTCGTCCAGCCGTGGCCGGCCCCGCTTCATTCCGGCCGGTGACGATGACCGCTTACGCCATCTCGCTGCGATAGCTGCCTGTAGTGGCTACGCTTCGGACGGTAACGGTTAATGGATACCACGCCGATGCAGACCTGCATGCGGGTTCTCTGCATTCGATCGAGGAGAGGGAGGCGACGATGCCCGCCGGTCACAGCCCGAGCGTCCGAGGTCGTCAGCTGATCACTGAGCTCAAGCGGCTACGAGAGGCCGCCCAGCTCATCCAGAGCGAGGTCGCCAAGCAACTCGACTGGCACCCGACCAAGGTCTTCCGCATCGAGACCGGACGCAACAGCCCGCACCCCAACGACGTGCGCGGCATGCTCGACCTCTACGGCGTCACCGATCCGAAGGAGCGCGAGGGGCTCATCCAGCTCGCTCGGGAAGCTCGCAAGCACGGCTGGTGGTACTCCTACCGGGACATCCTCCCCAGCCAGTACCAGGTGTACATCGGCCTCGAGTCCGAGGCCGCGTCCATTCGCAACTTCGAACTCGCCGCCGTCCCCGGCCTCCTGCAGACGGAGGACTACACCCGCGCACTGGTCGGCAGCGGACCACAGGAACTCGATCCCGAGGAGATCGAACGCCGGGTCGAGGTCCGGATGACCCGGCAGAAGGTCTTGGAGGCGAGTGACCGCCCGCAGTTGTGGGTGATCCTGGACGAGGCCGTGTTGCGCCGTCCCGTCGGCGGAGCCCACGTCCTGCGAACCCAGATCCGCTACCTGCTCGACGCCTCGGAGCAGGCCAAGACGACCGTTCAAGTGGTTCCGTTCCAGCGGGGTGCACACCCTGGCATGATCGGCCCCTTCGTCCTGCTGGGCTTCTCCGAGCCGTCCGATCTCGACGTCGTCTACATGGAGACGATCGCTGGAAATCTCTATGTAGATGAGTCGGCAGAGGTCGGTCACTACGCCACCGCGTTCCATCACCTGATGGCCGAGGCCCTCAATGTGAAAGACACGCGAGATATGCTCAATACAGCGATGCATGAGCTGGAGTGACCAGCACAAGGAGGCTCGCAATGTCTGAGCGGGACTTGTCCGACGTGGCATGGCGCAAGAGCACCTACAGCCAGCAGAACGGCAACTGCCTGGAAATCGCGTATCTGGGTGCCTCGGTCGCTCTTCGGGACTCAAAAGACTCGGAGGGGCCAAAGTTGTTCGTTTCAAAGGACGATTGGCGTGCCTTCATCGACAGCATGAGGTAGTGACTCTGATCCCCGTCGGCTCGCGTCCGGCGGGGTGGGTTCGCGGACCGCACGGGCGCAGGAGGTTGATCGGGCGCCCAGCCGAGAGAAGTGCTACCCGGGAAGCAGGGTGAAGGCGGGTACGTGTACGGGGCGGACCGCGGCGAAGTGGCGTACGTCGAGCGTGAACACCTCGGCGACCTTCAGTCGCTCGGCCACCGCGACGACTGAGGCGTCCACGGCGCCGAGGGGAAAGTCCGCATAGCGTTCGATCAGCGCGGCGACTCTGGACAGGTCAGGCTTTGTCAGCTCGACGAGTGTGAATACGTCCGCTTCGAGAGCACGGAGAAAAGCGCCTCCGGCGCGGCGCCGCCGAACCTGGAGATCATGTAGCACACTTCGGCCGCGACGAAGCTTGGGATGAGAAGCTCCCGGCGTGCATTGTGGAGACGTTGAAATTCGCGGACGCAGCGCTGGTGATGGGCATCGTCGGAGATGGTGGTGGCCACGAGCGGGCCGGTGTCGACGACGATCACTCGTCGTGTCCGAAGCCCTCGGCAAGGATGTCCTCGGTACGGGCGGCCACGTCTGATCGGCCGGCACGGATGGAACCGAAGAAGGCCGGGGGCCAGGAGTCGCTCTCGGTGTGCTCAGAGGAATGAACAAGTCGCAGGGTGTGCGCGC
This sequence comes from Sphaerisporangium rhizosphaerae, assembly GCF_042665155.1. Lineage (NCBI taxonomy): Bacteria > Bacillati > Actinomycetota > Actinomycetes > Streptosporangiales > Streptosporangiaceae > Sphaerisporangium > Sphaerisporangium rhizosphaerae. Next base: position 88,751 of record NZ_JBHTCG010000033.1, read on the forward strand.
GGATCTCCCGGAGTTGGTCTCCGGTGAGCCGGTCTACCAGCCGATGCATGTCCTCGTACTCTTCAGGAGCAGCAGCCGTCATGGCCCCGAGTCTACGTGCTGGAACTGATCGTTTCCGAGCCATGGTCTGATCAGCTCCCCGCGCCGGTGCCGCACGTGGCGGTGTGCCGTTTTCGTCCGGCGACCATCGGCCGGATCTGGATCATCTGGATACGACCAGATCGTCCGGCTGGGCTTTGCGAGGCGTGGAAACGATCGCGAAGCACCTTGATGTGCGCCCGCCGGGGTCTCCCCGGCACCCGTCCAGGAGTGGGTGCCGGGGCCGTGGCGCCGGGCCCGTGGGGCTCGCCGGACTCGGCCGTGGCGGGGGTCAGGGGTGGGAGCGGGGGCGGCGGAGCCAGAGGACGGCGGCGGTGGCGGCGGCGAGGGTGAGGGCGCCGATGATGAGCAGGGTGCCGAGCGGGCTGTCGTCGCCGGGCTCGGAGGCGGCCGCCGCGGCGTTGTCCAGGGCGGGGGCCTTCGGCGCCGCGTTGTTCAGCGGTGCGGGGGAGGCGGCTTCCTGTGCGGCGGGGGCGGCGGGGTCCTGGGCGGTCACCTTGACCGTCTTGTGTGCCTTGCCGGGGTCGGTGGCGGTCACCGTGACCTTCCACTCGCCGCTCGGCAGCGGCTCGGCGGCGTGGTAGAGGTTCTGGCCCTCGGATGAGGATCTGAGGGGGATCGGACCGAAGGAGCGGCCGTCGGTGGAGGTGGCGAGCAGTGTCGCGGTGACGGTCTCCGTGACGGGGTGGTCGTCCTCCTTGTAGGTCACCAGGACGTTGATGTTGTGGGCGCCGTCCCCGATCACCTCCAGCTTGATCGGCCCGCCGTGGGCGGAGGCCGCCGGTGCACCGAGCAGCAGCGCGAGTCCGGACAGCAGGACGGTCATGGCGTATCTGAGTGTCATGTTCACGGGTGGTGCCCCTCGGGTTCGGTGTCGGGGGTGAGCGCCCCGTCGCCGGGTGGTGCCTGCAGGAAGACGTGCTGGTGTCCGTAGCCGGCCTCGACGTTCACGGCGTCCAGTGCGGTGGCTCCGACCGACCAGGTGAACAGCGCGTCGGAGCGTTGCCGCGCGGCCCGTTCCAGCGCGCTCGCGGCGGACGGTCCGCGCAGGTCGCGCGTCGCGGCGTAGGCGTCGACGGTGGTGGCGAGCTGCCGGACGGCGGAGGCGAGACTCGACCTGGCCACGTTGGTCGCGGTCTCGCCCGAGGGCGGGTCGGCGAAGCTCGCGACGGCCGCGGTGACCGCCTCGCGCCACTCGCCGACGTCCGCGGAGGTCACCGCGGCGGGGCCGGCGGCGGCGTCGCCGTCGGGCATGGCCAGGGCCAGTCCCTCCAGCACGGGAGCGAGCCGGTCGCGGGTGGTGCGCGCCAGCGCGGTGAGGTCCTTGATCTGTGTCTTGTCGCGGAGGGCGGCCTCGGTCCGGAGCCGGTCGGCCGTCCGCTCGGTGGAGTCCGGCCCGGTCACCGCGAAGACCAGGCCGCCGGACAGGAGCGCTCCGAGCGCGAACGCGGCCACGAGCGTCCAGACCCGGGACGCGTTCCAGGTCCGGGGTGCGTTCCAGGCCCGAGGTGCGCTTCCGGGCCGGGGCGCGTTCCAGGTCCGGGACGCGCTTCCGGCTCGGGGCGCGTTGCCGGTCCGGGGTGTGCTTGCGGTCCGGGGCGCGTTCTCGGTTCGAGACGTGTTTCCGGTTCGAGACGCGTTCTCGGTGCGAGGTGCGTTCTTGGTCCGGGACGGAGTGCGGACGGGTGAACCGCCGGCCGGGGGGTTCTGGGACGCTGACGAGTTCCGGACCGGCGTCGCTTTCCTGTTCTGGCCGATGACCGCCACCTCCTCAGGGCGCTTTCGGGGGGACAGTGGGGCGGGTGCCCCGTGACGCGTGTCACGGGGCACCCCTGGGTTCAGCGGGGCGCCGGGTCTCCTTCCGGTGGCCCGGCGCCCCTGGGGGCCGGGGCCCCGCTGGTGATCAGTTCTTCGGCGTGCCGCCGTACCGGACGATCAGCGTGTCCGCGTCACGCACGAGCGTGGTGCGGACCTGCGCGTCCTTGACGACCTTCTTGTCGTTGACGACCTTCTTGAAGTCCTCCAGAGCCTTGACGATCTTCTTGTCGTTGTTCTGGTCCTTGCCCTTGCCCTTGTCGCCGTGACCGTGGCCGTGGCCGTTGTCGTCCTCGGCCTTGCGGACCTCGGCGATCGCCTTCTGCAGCTTCTCGGCGGCCTTGCGGTCGAGCTTCTTCTCCTTCTCGAAGCGGTCGATCAACCGGCCGATCTCGGCGGTAGAGGTGGCGATGGTGAACTTCACCGTCTGTGCCGTGGTGTTGCCCGCCTTGTTGACGGCGGTGACGGTGAGCGTGTGCTCGGCCAGCGACAGCGGGTACAGCGCGACGACGGTCCCGGAGGTGATCGTCTGGCCGTCCAGCGTGCCGGTGACCGACTTGAGGCCGGACCCGTTGTCGATGGCCTGCCAGGCGACCTTCAGGTCCTGGCTGTCGCCGTACTGGGCGCCGTTGGCGACCCCGGTGACCATGACGGTCGGGGCCTTGGTGTCGATCTTGACCGTCACGGCCTTGACGTCCTCGACGTTGCCGGCCTTGTCGGTCGAGCGGTACTGCAGCTGGTGCTGTCCCTCGCCCGTGATGTCGACGACCGCGGTGTACGGCGTCCAGGCGCCCCCGTCCAGCGAGTACTCGATGGAGGCCACGCCGGACGCCTGGTCCGCCGCGGTGAGGGTCACCGGCACGGCGCCGTTGTGCCAGCCGTCGTCGTTCGCCGGAGCGGACGCCGCGGTGGTCGTCGGAGCCGTGGTGTCCACCTTGACCTCGAGGGTCTTGGCGTCCTCGACGTTGCCCGCCTTGTCGGCGGAGCGGTAGGCGAGGGTGTGCGCGCCGTCACCGGAGACGACGATCGCCTCGGTGTAGGCGGTCCAGGCGCCGCCGTCCAGCTGGTACTCCGTGCGGTCGACCCCGCTGCCCTTCTCCTCGTCGGCGGCGGTCAGCGTGACCTGCGCCGGCGCGGTGAACCAGCCGCTGTCCGGCTGCGCCGGGTCGGTCGTGGCGCTCGTCACCGGGGCCGTCTTGTCGGACTGCTCGACCACCTTGGACAGGTGGAAGTAGTCGAACTTGACGGTCGCGGACTTGGTCTGGCTCGCGCCGAAGGCGAACAGGCCGATCTTGCCGCCGTTGGCCACCACGCTGTTGCGCACCGGGGTGTTCGCGGCGATCTCGGTCCAGGTGGTGCCGTCGGCGGAGTAGAACCCGCTGAAGGCGTCACCCTTCTTCACCAGGCGCAGCCACCACACGCCGCCGGTGACGTTGCCCACCTGCGGCTGCGGGTCCTGCACGGCGCCGCCGACCTCGCTGCGCAACTCCAGACGACGGGCGACCGTCGAGCCGGGGGTGCTGTCGGCGACCAGGTCCAGCTTCACGTAGTCGTCGTCACCGGTGTAGACGATCAGACCACCCTGGTGGTACTGCTCGCTGATCGCAGAGCCGTCGAGCTTGGTCTCCAGCGTCCAGTCGCCTTCCGGCGCCGGCTGCAGGATGAAGTTCTTCGGCGAGCTGTTGCCGGTCCCGTAGATGTCGCCCGTCTGGGTGTCGATCTCCAGGTTGCCGCCCGTCACCCGCGAGGCGGTGGGGTCGGGGCGCACCGAGGCGTCCCAGCGGCAGCCGTCGAGGGAGGTCCCGTCGAACTCGTCGTCCGTGCCCGGCCTGGTGGCCTTGTCGTCCGGCGTGATCTGGAACCAGTCGAACGCAGCGTCGACCACGGGGTGGTTGGCGCCGGCCAGCGAGAGGAAACCGATCTTCGGGTTGGTCATCCCGGCGAGCGGCTTGGTCTGCGACATGGCGGTGAAGGTGACGCCGTCGGAGGAGTAGTGAGCGGTGATGTTGGTGCCGTCGCTGACGAACCGCACGTACACCGTGTCGGGGTAGGTGTCCCCGAGCTGGGCGGAGTTGCTCGCCGTGACCTCGTTGGGAGTGCCCTTCTCCTCCCGGATGAACTGGAAGACGCGGTTGGCGTGGGAGTTGTTGCCCCGCGCCTGCAGCACCATCTTGGCGTAGTTGTCGTCGTCGCCGTAGATGATCAGGCCCGCCTGCTGGTACTGGTCGCGGGCGTTCATCGTCAGCTTGGTGGTGGCCGTCCAGGCCCCCGACGGCGCCGGCTGCACGACGATGTTGGTCGTGTTGCCGCCCGCGCTGTAGATGTCGGTGGTGGACGTCGGGATGATGAGCTTGCCGTCCACGACCTTGAGGTCCTGGTTCTCCCGGATGACCGACCAGCGGTCACGGTCGAGCGTGGTCCCCAGGAAGTCGTCGGAACGGCCGGTGAAGCACTGCGTGGCCGGCGCGTCCACCTTGACCGTGACCTTGGCGGTGGCCACCGCACCCTTGGCGTCGGTCACCGACACCGTCGCGGTGTAGGTGCCCGGCGCGTTGTAGGTGTAGCTCGCCGCGGCGGTCGTCGGCTCCGGAGCTCCGGCCACGCCGAAGTTCCACTTGTAGGTGAGCGGCTCGTCGCCGTCGGGGTCGGTCGCCGTCGCGGTGAAGTCGACCTTCAGCGGAGAGGTTCCCGTCGTGGGCTTCGCCGACGCGGTGACCAGCGGGCGCTGGTTCTCGGTGACGCCCTTGCCGATGAAGTCGACCCAGTTGGCGTTGATCAGGAAGGCGTCGTTGGCGGCGCTCGCCGGCTTGCGCACGACGAAGTACAGCGTCCCCGTCTGCGCCGGGGCGTCGGTCAGGTTGATCGTGACGTCGGTGAACGTCTGCCAGCCCCCGGTGCCCGCCACGTCGGCCGATCCGATCAGCTGCCCGTTCACCGGGTCGCCCAGCCGCACCTGGACGGTGCCGCCGGAGGTGGCCGACGAGACGCGCAGCCGGACCGCGCTGATGTTCCCCAGGTACACCGGGGAGTAGGACCACCAGTCGCCGTCCTGGATGTTGCCGATGTTCTTGGTGCCGCCCTGCGGGTCGGTGGTGTCCTCCACCTGGACGCCCGGGGCGTCGGTGCCCGTGCCGCCCGCGGCGCGGCCGGTCTGGGTGAAGTGCTCGGCCTGCTTGCGCTTGGGCTGCAGGATGACCTGGCCGCGTCCGGTGAGGGACTTGGCCGCGCCGCCGGCGCCGCCCTTGTCGGCGTAGGTGGCCTCGATCACGTAGAAGAGGTTGTCGTCGATTCCGTGACCGTTGTCGGTGAGCGTCTGCAGCACACCCTCGCAACCGGTGTGCTGGTCGAGGGGGTGGGAGTGGCTGTCGTGACCGAGGAACGCCTGGACCTGGACCTTGTCACAGTCGATGTCCCCGTCCTCGGGGTCGGTGACGGCGACCTTGTACTTCACCTGGTCACCGAACTCGAAGAAGCCTCCGTCCGGCGGCGGGAGCAGGGTGACGGTCGGGCGGGTGTTGCCCGCGACGATCGGCACGCTGGCATTGGCGGTGACGCCCTCGGGGTTGGTGATCGTCAGGACCGCGCTGTAGTTGCCCGCCTTGGTGTAGGTGTACGACGGGTTGGGGTCGGTCGAGTCGGTCGTGCCGTCGGCGTCGAAGTCCCACGCGTAGGTGATGGTCTTGCCGTCCGGGTCCCGTGAGCCCTCGCTGGAGAACTGCACGGTCAGCGGCGCCGGGCCGTCGGTCTTGTCGGCCGAGACGCGGGCGACCGGCGGGCGCACGCCCTTGGTGTAGTCGACGCGGTAGACCCCCGAGTCGGCGTTGTCGCCGCCGAAGCCCGATCCCCACTCGATGAGGTACAGCGCACCGTCGGGGCCGAACTTCATGTCCATGGGCTTCTTGAAGCTCAGGGTCTTGAGGATCTGGTTGATCTTGACGAGCTTGGCGCCGTCCTCGTCGAGCTGGAACGAGAACATCTGGTTGTTGTTCCACTCACCGAAGATCGCCTTGCCGTCCCAGTACGCCGGCCACTTGGTGGCCGACTGCAGGTCGGGGTTGTACCGGTAGACCGGTCCGCCCATCGGCGCTCCGCCGTGCAGCTCGGGGAAGTTCTGCGCGTCGGTGTTGTAGTGGTACCAGACCGTCGCCGGGATCACCGGCGGCAGGTTGGTCAGGCCGTCGTTGTTGGGCGAGTCGTTGACCGGCGCGTCGCAGTTGAACGGCGCTCCGGAGGTCTTGGTCGCGAAGTTGTAGTCGACGAACGGCTTGTTGTTGCCGTTGCAGTACGGCCAGCCGTAGTTGCCCGGCTTGGCGATCAGGTTCCACTCGACGGTGTTCTCCGGACCGCGGTTGGCGTTCGCGGAGTTCGCGTCGGGGCCGTACTCGGCGACCATGGGACGGCCCGTCTTCGGGTCGAGGCCCATGCGGAACGGGTTGCGGAAGCCCATGCCGTAGATCTCGGGCTTGGTCTTCGCCGTCCCGGCGGCGAACAGGTTGCCGGAGGGGACGGTGTAGGTGCCGTTGGCCTCGGGGTGGATGCGCAGCAGCTTGCCGCTCAGGCTGTTGGTGTTGCCGGCGCTGCGCTGGGAGTCCCAGGAGGACCGGCCCGCCTGCTCGTCGAGCGGCGCGTAGCCGTCCGAGGCGAACGGGTTGGTGTTGTCACCGGTGGCGAGCCACAGGTCGCCGGTCTTGGCGTCGATCACCATGCCGCCGCCGTGGTGGCAGCACTCGGCGCGCTGCACCGGCACGTCCATGATCTTCTTCTCGCTGGACATGTCCAGGGTGTCCCCGGTGACCGTGAACCGGCTGAGCCGGTCGACGTTCTCACCCGCCGGCGAGTGGTACAGGTACAGCCAGTGGTTGGTGTCGAACGCCGGGTCCAGCGCCAGTCCGAGCAGACCGCTCTCGTTGGCGGTGAAGACGTTCAGGTGACCGGCCGTGACGGAGCCGCCGCTGGTCTTGATGATCTTGACGTCGCCCAGCCGGTCGATGTAGAAGACCCGGCCGTCCTTGGCCACGTCCAGCATCATCGGGTTGGAGGTGTTCTCGTCGAGGCTGACCTTGTCGAAGCTGTCGCTCTGCGAGGCCGAGCAGTCGGCCTTCACGGCGCCCGCGGCGGTCTCGATGCCGCCGAGCAGCATCTTCAGGAAGTTCGGCTCGGCGTAGCTCTCCTTGGTGTGGCCGAGGCCGGTGTACCAGGAGCGGCCGCCGTCGTAGTCCTGGCACCACACCGTCGGGTGGTCGATGCCCATGGTGGCGCCGGTGTAGGACTTCTCGTCCATCGACGCCAGCACGTGCACGGTGCCGCGGGGGTTGGACTGGTAGTCGTACCACTCGTCGGTGCGGGTCCACGACGTCGGCAGCCCCTGGGTGGAGGGGTGCGCCGGGTCCTCGACCTTGACGGTGGCCTGCTGGATGGCCGGGTGCTGCTTGAAGTACGCGCCGACCAGCTTGCCGTACCACGCCCAGTTGTAGCCGCTGTCGGAGGCGGCGTGGACACCGGCGTAACCGCCGCCGGCCTCGATGTAGCGCTGGAAGGCGTCCTTCTGGTCCTGCGTGCCCAGCGGGTCGCCGGTCGTGGACATGAAGATGACGGCCTGGTACTGCGCCAGGTTCTCGTCGGTGAACTTGGTGCTGTCCTCGGTCGTGTCGACCGCGAAGTTGTTCTCCTGGCCGAGCTTCTGGACGGCCGCGATGCCCTCGGGGATCGCGTCGTGCCGGAAGCCGGTGGTCTTGGAGAAGACCAGGACCTTGAAGTCGGGGGCCGCGGCGCTCGCCGTGCTCTCGGCGTTCGCGGCGCTCGGCGAGGACACCAGGAAGGTGAGGATGGGAAGGACGAGGGCGAGGGCCATCGTCGCCGCCGTCGCCCGTAGAAGGCGAAGGTGATCTGCTGGCAGGACCGCGGTGAACGGCCTGGCCCACGTTCGAGAACGTGGTGACATGGGAAACCCTTTCCTGACCGGGGGGACGTCAGGCAAGGCGCGCGCCGCCGCGCTTGTTGCCGCTTGTTGAGATGGACACTGCGGTGACTGGAGATGTGCCGTCTCCAGGTACTGGGAGGCCGTCAGGGAACCGTCGGCCTGGGTAAGGAACTCATGATCGTCGTCGGGTCGTCGATGAGGTGGTTGACCACCATGCTCGCGGCGCCGCGGGACGCGGCGCCGAAACCTAGATCAGAGGCGGTGAATCTGCACTGGGGGGCGGGGCCGGCCACGACGAGCCGCTCCAGCTCCGCCTGGGCGTGCGGCAGCAGCCACTCGGCCAGCGTGGCGAAGTAGCCGCCGACGACGATCACGCGCGGGTTGAACAGGTTGGCCACGATCGAGCCGCCGAGCCCGAGCCACCGTCCGACCTGCGTGACCGCCTCCAGCATGCCGCGGTCGCCCGCGGCCAGCCTTCGGGCGATCTCCGTCGCCCGTTCCTCCGGGTCGGACACCGGGAGACCGGGCAGCGTGTACGCCTGCTCGGGCATCGCCGCGCGCGCCAGCGCCGCGAGGCCCACCTTGGTCTCCCAGCAGCCGTGCCGGCCGCATCCGCAGCGGGCGCCGGCCGGGTCGACGGGCAGGTGCCCCACCTCCCCGGAGAAGCCGTCCGCGCCGCGCAGCAGCCTGCCGTCGACGATGATCCCGCCGCCCACGCCGACCTCGCCGGTGAGGTAGACCATGTGCGGCGTGCCGGCGGCGACGCCCGAGGTGTACTCGGCCAGAGCCGCCAGGTTGGCGTCGTTGTCCACCATCACCGGCACGCTGAGCGGGCCGAGCGCGGAGGACAGCCGATCGGCCAGCGGCAGGTCGTGCCAGTCGAGGTTGGGCGCGAACCTCACGACGCCGCGCGCGACGTCGACCAGGGCCGGGATCGCCACCGCGACGCCGGCCGGGACGGCGCCGGCGCGCTTCATCGCCTCGATGGCCTCCCGGGCCACCAGGCCGAGCCGGCGCAGTGACCTGTCGGTGCCGCTGCCCACCGCGTCGAAGCTGACCCGGCGCTCCACCAGGACATGGCCGCTGAGGTCGCGGCCGTGGACCGAGATGTAGTCGACGTTGATCTCCAGGCCCAGCGCGCCGACGTGGGCGCCGTGCAGCGCCACGGCCCGCCGGGGACGGCCGACCGCGCCGACGTGCTCGATGCCCACCTCCCGCACCAGGTCCCATTCGAGGAGCTCGGCCACGAGGTTGGAGACCGTGGCCCGGTGCAGGCCGGTCGCCTCGGCGATGTCGGCCCTGGAACGTGACACATGGTCGCGAAGCTGACGAAGCACCGATGACAGGTTGGCCCTGCGCAGAGCGGTGGCACTGGTGGGCGGGGCGGTGCCGCTCGCCGCGCGGATAAGGCGGGGGTCCTGGGTCACGCGGTCACCGCCCTTCGTTTATCTCCGTGATCAATTAATGAGGTTTGTAACACGGAGATGTCCGGTATGCACTCCATTGCGAGGTAACGAGTTGGCATCGCGCCGGAGAACGGCAGGTCAGCAGCAAAAAACCTCTCGTTACGGGAAAGTTACACAGCTCGTCGCCCTGCGCCGCTTGTCTGATCCGGGTGTCTATGTCTTTAATTCGGCGAGCCATGCGAATCAATTAAGGGAGGGCCGTGGAGCACAACCAGCCCGACGGCCGCCTCGTCGAACCGAGGGGTCTCGGCCGACCGGCGGGGCTTCCCGCCGACCAGACCACGGTTCGCCGTTCCAACCTCTCCCTGGTGCTTCGCCATGTCAGCGAACGCGGGCAGTGCTCCCGGTCGGCGGTCGCCATCGAGACCGGCCTGAACAAGACCACCATCACCAGCCTGGTGGGGGAGCTGCAGGCGCGCGGACTGCTCAAGGAGATCGGGCCGCAGCACGCGGGCTCCGTCGGGCGGCCGAGCCTCGCGCTCACCCTCGACGGCGCGAGGGTCGGCGCCCTCGGCGTGGAGGTGAACGTCGACTACGTCGCCGCGTTCGCCACCGACCTGGCGGGACGGGTGCTCATCGACCGCAGGATCGGCTTCGACGCGATGGGAGCCGGCCCCGGCCGCTCCCTCGGCAAGCTCTCCCAGGTGATCGACAAGGCCGTCACGGACCTCGACCGGCTCGGAGTCACGCTGGCGGGGATCACCGTGGCCATCCCCGGACTGGTCAACGCCGCCACGGGCACCGTCGTCGTCGCCCCCAACCTCGGCTGGCACCAGGTGCCGCTGGTCGACCGGCTGAAGTCCGCCGGCATCTCCGCGCGGGTGCCCGTCACCATCGACAACGACGCCAACCTCGCCGCGCTGGCCGAGTACACCTCAGGGGTCGCCATGGGCACGCCCGACCTGGTCTACCTCACCGGGGAGGTCGGCGTGGGCTGCGGCATCATCTCCGGCGGCCGTCCTCTGAGCGGGGCGGACGGGTTCGCGGGCGAGGTCGGCCACGTCGTGGTCGACCCGTCGGGCGAGCCGTGCGGCTGCGGCAGGACCGGCTGCTGGGAGACCAAGGTGGGGCTCGCGGCGCTGGTGCGGATGGCGGTCCCCGACCACGCCTACGGCACCGACCGGCACCTGCTGCGCGATCCCGAGGAGCGACTGGCGGAGATCGACCAACGGCGGGCCGAAGGAGATCCCCGGGTCGACGCCGCCATCACCGAGGTGGGCCGGTGGCTCGGCCGCGGAACCGCGCTGCTGATCAACCTGTTCAACCCGCGGGCCGTCGTGCTGGGCGGATACTTCGCCCGGCTCGCCGACCGGCTCATCCCCGTCGCGCAGACGGAGCTGGACGAGCTGGGTATGACCGCCGTCACCGGCCGCTGCCGCTTCCTCGCCTCCACCCTGGGCTTCGGCGCGGCCGCACGGGGCGCGGTCAACGTCGTCATCCAGCGGGTGCTGTCCGACCCCACCACCATCGCGATCCGCGACTCGTAGATCCCTGGCACGGAAGGCAACGACCACCCCCGCACCCTGAACGCTTCCCCCTGTCCTCACCGCCCCTCACCAAGCGTCCCGTTCGCCGGCCGTCGGTCAGAGCTGTGACGTCACCGTCCTCGCCGACTTCGGTGCCGTCCCAGTCGTGCCGTCTGACCCGGCCGGCGAACGGGATCCCCTCTCCCCGCTCGGCCGTCCAGACACACCCCCGGAGGCTCCCCGTGCCGCGGTCATCTCCCGACTCGGCTTCTCTCCTCGTCATGCGAGGAATCGTCAAGCAGTTCCCCGGCGTGCGCGCCCTCGACGGCGTCGACCTCGACGTCCGCGCCGGGGAGGTGCACTGCCTGCTCGGCCAGAACGGCGCGGGCAAGTCGACCCTCATCAAGGTGCTGGCCGGAGCGCACCAGCCCGACGAGGGCACCATCACCTTCGGGGGCGAATCGGTTCGCCTGACCAGCCCGACCGCCGCGATCAGGCTGGGCGTCTCGACGATCTACCAGGAGCTCGACCTGGTCGACGGGCTGAGCGTGGCCGAGAACATCTTCCTCGGCCACGAGCCGGCCCGGATGGGGTTCGTCAGCCAGGGCGAGGTGCGCCGCGCCGCCCGCGAGCTGCTGACCGGGCTCGGCCACGGCGAGATCCGCCCGACGGCCGAGGTGGGCCGGCTGGCGCCCGCGGCCAAGCAGGTGGTCAGCATGGCCCGGGCGCTCTCGTACGACACCCGGCTGATCGTGATGGACGAGCCGTCGGCGGCCCTGGCCCACGACGAGGTGGAGAACCTGTTCCGGATCATCCGCGACCTGACCGCGCGGGGTGTGGCGGTGGTCTACATCTCCCACCGGCTGGAGGAGATCCGCGAGATCGGCGACCGGGTGACGGTCCTGAAGGACGGGCGCACGGTCGCGGTCGGGCTGCCGGCCAAGCAGACGCCCACCTCGCAGGTGGTCTCGCTCATGACCGGCCGCAACGTCGAGCACGTCTTCCCGCCCCGGCCCGCGCCCGGCGGCCACGAGGGCCGTCCGGAGATCCTGCGCGTGGAGGGGCTGAGCGTCCCCGGCCGGGTCAGGGACGTGTCGTTCACCGTGCACGCCGGGGAGATCGTCGGGCTGGCCGGGCTGGTGGGGTCGGGCCGTTCGGAGATCATCGAAGCGGTCTACGGAGCCCGCCGCGCCACGGGCAGGGTCGTCGTGGAGGGCGTCCCGGTGCGTGGCGGCAGCACCACCCGCGCCGTGCGGGCCGGCATGGGGCTCGCCCCCGAGGAGCGCAAGGCCCAGGCGCTGCTGCTCGACCAGAGCGTCATGCGCAACATCTCGCTGAGCAGCCTCGGCCGCTACGCCAGGTTCGGCTGGATGGACCGCCGCCGGGAGGCGTCCGACGCCTGGCGCCAGGTCGAGGACCTGGGCATCCGCCCCCCTCACCTGGAACGGCCGATCAAGAACCTGTCCGGCGGCAACCAGCAGAAGGCGGTGCTGGCGCGCTGGCTGATCAACGGCCGCAGGCTGCTGCTGCTCGACGAGCCGACCCGCGGCGTCGACGTCGGGGCCCGGGCGGAGCTTTACGCCGTCATCAGGAAGCTGGCCGACGAGGGGATCGGCGTGCTGCTGGTCTCCAGCGAGGTCCCCGAGGTGCTCGGCCTGGCCGACCGGGTGCTCGTCATCCGGGAGGGGCGCGTGATCCACGAGAGCGACGCCCGGGACCTCGACGAACACAACGTCCTCGACATGATCATGGAAGGAAGACCGGCGTGAGCGACTCCCTGAAGCCCGCGGTGGACGAACAGGGGACGACCGGCCGGTCACGGACCGGCGGACCCGCCCCTACCACGACGACGCTGAACCGCCTGGGGGCGATCCCCCATCTCGGACTGATCATCGCGCTCGCGCTGCTCGCGGCGGTGGGCATGGTGACGGTGCCCGACGCCTTCGGCACCGGGTCCAACCTGGTGAGCGTGCTGTCGCTGACCGCGACCATCGGCGTGATCACCGTCGGCATGACCTTCGTGATCATCGGCGGCGGCATCGACCTGTCGGTCGGCGCCCTGATGGCGCTGGCCTCGGTGTGGGCCACCACGCTGGCCACGCAGGCCTACGGCCCGTTCGTGATGATCGTGTGCGCCGTCCTGGTGGGCGCCGGCGCCGGCCTGGTCAACGGGCTGCTGATCGCCTATGGGCGGATGGTGCCGTTCATCGCCACGCTGGCGATGCTCGTGGCCGCCCGCGGGCTGGCGCAGCGGATGTCGGACCGCAGGACCCAGCTCGTGCAGCAGGGCAACGACGCGATCGTGGGGCTCTCCACGACGCGGGTGCTCGGCCTGCCCGTGCTGGTGTACATCTTCGCCGTCGTCGTGCTGCTGGGCTGGATCCTGCTGAACCGCACCACCTTCGGCCGGCGCACCTACGCGGTCGGCGGCAACCCTGAGGCCGCGCGCCTGGCCGGCATCGACGTGCGCCGCCACACCGTGCTGCTGTACGTGCTGTCCGGCCTGTGCTGCGGCATCGCGGCGGTACTGATCATGGCCAGGACGACGACCGGCTCGTCGACGCACGGCGACCTGTACGAACTGGACGCGATCGCCGCGGTCATCATCGGCGGCACGCTCCTCACCGGCGGCCGGGGGAGCATCATCGGCTCCATCCTCGGCCTGCTGATCTTCACGTTGATCACCAACCTGTTCATCCTGAACGGGCTGAACACCAGCGACCAGCTCATCGCCAAGGGGATCATCATCGTCGTCGCCGTGCTGTTGCAGCGGCGAAGCCTGGCGACAGGCACCTGAAACCGCGGAGCCCTCTCCACTTCGCGGCGAGGGCTCCGCGGCCGGATCGCGCATGCGATCAGCTGCACCCAAAGGAGAGATCATGGAAAAGAACGTAGGCCGGCGCGGTTTCCTGGTGAGCGGCGCCGTCGTCGGCGCCGGCGCCCTGGTGAGCGCCTGCACGAGCAACGAGCCGGCCGCCGCGCCCTCCGCCGCCGCCACCCAGGCCGCCGCGGCGGCGGGGACGGACAACGACAAGCCCGGCGAGAAGGTGGTCATCGGGTTCTCGGCTCCGGCGGCCGACCATGGCTGGATCGCGGCGATCACCAAGAACGCGCAGGACGCGGCGAAGAAGTACTCGGATGTGGAGTTCAAGCCGGTCGAGCCGACCAATGACATCAACCAGCAGATCTCGGCGGTGGAGTCGTTGATCGCCGCCAAGGTGAGTGCGCTGGTGATCCTGCCCAACGATGGTGAGCAGTTGAACCAGGTGGCTCGTAAGGCGATGGACGCCGGCATTCCGGTGATCAACGTCGACCGGATCTTCCCCGACAAGCTCTCGTACCGGACGTGGATCGGGGGGGACAATTACGGCATGGGCGTGGCCGCGGGTACTTACATCGGCAAGACGCTGAAGGACAAGGGCGTGTCCAACCCGGTGATCCTGGA
>NZ_JBHTCG010000034.1:0-94619 GCF_042665155.1 Sphaerisporangium rhizosphaerae
GGCCGCGCGGACGGCGGCGGACAACCGCTCGCCGTGGGCGTGGCCGTGCCCGCCCGCCTCCGCGCCGCCGCGGGGCAGCCAGGTGACGCGGACGCCGGACGGCACGAGCAGAACCCGGGTGTCCGCCGGGTCGGGCACCTCGAGGATGACCTCGGCGTGCACGTGGCCGGGCAGGGACTCGGCGATGGCGGCGATGGCCGGGACGGCGGTCTCGTCGCCCGCGATCAGCAGTCGTGTCGCGTCCGGCGGCGGAGCCCATTCGCGGCCGGTGGCCGGGCCGCGATGGCGCGCGTCCGGGCCGACCACCACCAGCGGGTCGCCGGGCCGGGCCGAACAGGCCCACCGGGAGGCCGGGCCGGCGGCCCCGTGCAGCACGAAGTCGATGTCGAGCTCGCGGGCGCCGGGGCGCACGGCGCCCGCGGTGTAGGTGCGGATGGGGTTGCGGTGCTCCTGCGGCAGCATCCGCCACCGCCGGTACCAGTCGCCGCCCTCCGGCAGGTGCGGGTAGCCGCGACCCGGGATCGGGAACAGCAGGTTGATCCGCTGGTCGAGCCCGTGGCCGGCGAACAGGTCCAGGTCGTCGCCGGTGAAGGTGACGCGCGTGAAGCTCGGCCCGAGCCCGGTCACGCGGGTCACCCGCACGCGGAACACCCGGTACGCGGAGACCTCCCCGGTCTCCGGACCCGCGGTCTCCTCGGTGCCGACGGCCATGGGCTGCCTCCTTCAGGTCGTGGCTCCCGCTGTAACTTAGCTTTGCCTAACCTAAGAACTCAACCCGGAGTCACCCCGGCTTCTCGAGGGCGGCCAGGCGCACGGGTCCCCGCCGGCGCGGTCGCGACCTCCGACCGGCGCCGGGACGCGCGATTCCGGCACGGCCGACATGCCGCTCGACGACCGGCACCTGTGCAAAAATTGCGGGTCCCGCATCTTTTCTGATCGCGCACTTATTTGCTAGAGTCGGTGGCGTGGACATCGGACAGGACGGCGCGGGGCTGAGAGAACGCAAGAAGCTGCAGACCCGCATCGCCCTGAGCTGGGCGGCCATCCGGCTCACCGTCGAGCGCGGCTGGGACAACGTCCGGGTGGAGGACATCGCCGCCGACGTCGGGGTCTCTCCGCGCACGTTCAACAACTACTTCTCCAGCAAGGCCGAGGCGATCGCCTCACGGCACCTCGACCGCGCCCGGCTGATCGCGGCGGAGCTCCGCGCCCGGCCGGCGTCCGAGCCCATCTGGGAGGCCGTCGTCAACGCGGTGACGGCCCGCTTCGACATGCGGGAGGACGGCGACAGGGCGAAGGACGACACCGGCGCCCTGCCGGAGGTGTCCCACGACCAGTGGGCCGCCGGGCTTCGCGTCATGCTCGCCGAACCGGCGATGCACGGCGAGTTCCTCAAGGCCGGCGCGATCGCCGAGGCCGAGTTGGCCGCGGCGGTCGCCGAGCGCACCGGCACCGACGTCGTCCGCGATCTCTACCCGCGCCTGGTGGCGGCGGCGGTCGGTGCCGCGCTCGGCGTGGTCATGGACCACTGGGTGCGCACCAACGGCTCGGCCCCGCTGATGTCGCTGCTGCACGACGCTCTGGGCAGGATCTCCGCGGGCCTGCCCGATCCGAGGACTCCACCCGCCTGATCCACGAGCTTCACCCGCCTGATCCGAGAGCTCCAGCCGCCCGATCCACGAGCTTCACCCGCCCGATCCGAGAGCTCCAGCCGCCTCAGCTCCACACCGCCGTCCGCTGATCCGGCCGGTTCACCGGCCTCACACCGCCGGCCGCCCCGGGCCGGCCGTCCAACGGCTGTCGCCGACGCCCCCTTGGGCCGCGACCGCTGCCCGCACGCCCATCGACAGGCCGGCGCCGCCGGCCCTGTTCGCCATGCCATCCGAACGCGAGGAGAACCCCCATGTCCGAATCCGAGTCCCGGTCCGCGGCCGTGTCCGCCGACGTCGTCATCGCCGGGGCCGGGCCCAACGGGCTCATGCTGGCCTGCGAGCTGAGCCTGGCCGGGGTGCGGCCGCTGGTGCTGGAGCGGCTGGCCGAACGCGCCCAGGAGGGCAAGGCCAACGGCCTGGTCGGTCAGGTGGTGCGCATGCTCGACCGCCGCGGCCTGTACGAGCGGCTCGGCGGCTCTCCCCCGCCGAAGCCGCAGCCGGGCTTCGTGTTCGGCGCGATGCCACTGCACCTGCACCTGCTGGCCGATCGCGACAACCCGCTGTACATCCTGCAGGTGCCGCAACGCGAGGCCGAGCGCGTGCTGGAGGAGCGCGCCACCGAACTCGGCGTCGAGATCCGCCGGGGCCACGAGCTGACCGGGGTGTCGCAGGACGACGACGGGGTCACCGTCGAGATCTCCGGACCGGACGGCGCCTACCGCCTCACCGCGCGGTACCTGGTGGGGGCGGACGGCGGGCGCAGCGCGGTGCGCAAGCTGTCGGGCATCGGCTTCCCCGGTGTCACCAAGGACGACACCACCTCCCGCACCGCGCACGTCAGCGTCCCGGAGACCATCATCGACCGGGCCACGGGCGGGCTGGACCTTCCCGGCTACGGGGCCGTCATCCCGCCGTTCATGCACCACCGCACCGAGCGCGGGATGTTCGCCTACGCCCCGTTCCCGACCGGGACGATAATGACGACCGCCGAGTGGGAGCCGGGGGCGCGGGAGGACGCCACCGCCCCGCTCACCCTGGAGGAGCTGCGCGCGAGCCTGCGGCGCGTGCTCGGCGTGGATGTGCCGTTCGGCCCGCCGCGAGGCGAGGGACCGCACATGCTGCGCCGGCTGACCGGCGGGAACACCCGCCTGGCCGACCGCTTCCGCGACCGCCGCGTGCTGCTGGCCGGGGACGCCGCCCACGTGCACAGCGCGATCGGCGGCCCCGGCCTCAACCTCGGCCTGCAGGACACCATCAACCTGGGATGGAAACTCGCCGCCGAGATCCACGGCTGGGCGCCGCCTGGGCTGCTGGACAGCTACGAGGCCGAGCGGCGACCGGCGGCCGAGCGGGTGATCATGCACACCCGGGCGCAGTCCGCGCTGATCGCCCCGGGCGGCGATGTCACCTCGCTGCGCGAGCTGTTCGGCGAGCTGTTGCGCGACCCGGGCGCCGTCCGGCACATCGCCGCCACGATGGCGGGTGCGGACGTCCGGTACGACATGGGCGGGGAGGGTGAGGCCCATCCGCTGGTCGGAGGATGGGCTCCGGATCTGACGCTGGACACCGGGGCGGGCCCGGTCCGGCTCGCCGAGCTCACCGCGAGCGCCCGGCCGCTGCTGCTGGACCTGACCGAGGACGGCTCACTGGCGGCGGAGGCGTCCGGCTGGCGTGACCGGGTGGACGCCGTCGCCGGCCGCCTGGCCGCCCCACCCGAGGGGGACGCGGGCGGGACCGCGCCGGTCACCGCGCTGCTGCTGCGGCCGGACTGCTACGTGGCCTGGGCCACCGGCGCCGCCCGTCCGGGCGAGCAGGACCGGCGGGCGCTCAGAGCGGCGCTGTCGCGCTGGTTCGGCGCGCCGGTGGACTCCCTGCGGGACGCCCCGTCCTTGCGCTGATCAGCGCGGACCGGCCCAGCGCGTGCGTGACCACCCGCCCGGCCGCCGGCCGACGCCGGCCATACAGGTCCTCACCAGCGGGTCCGCCAGGTCGCGGAGGGCACGCCGATGTGGCCTCCCATGGCCGGCCCGCCGGGCAGGGCCAGGGCGGCCTCGGGTTCGGGGGCCGTGCGCGGGTCCCCGGAAGCGCCGCTACGGGCGATGTCGCGGGCGACCAGGCCGGCGAGCAGGCTGAGGGCGTGCTCGGAGAGGCTGCCCGGTTCGGCCTGCAGGATGACCAGCTGCTGCCCGGGCGCGCTGTTGACGGAGAACGACTCGTAGGCCAGCTGGAGCTCGCCGACCTCGCGGTGGTGGAAGTGCTTCCACTCCTGGCCGGTGCTGCGCACGTCGTGGCGCGCCCAAAGGCGGCGGAACTCGTCGCTGTGGGCGGACAGCTCCTCCACCAGCTTGGGCAGGAACGGGTCGTCGGGATCGGTGCCCGCGGCGGCGCGCAGCATCGCGGCCTTGTTGTAGGCGGTCTGCTCCCAGTCGAAGAAGAACTCGCGCGCGGCGGGGTCCAGGAAGGTCATCCGCATGAGGTTGTCGCGGTGGCCGAGCCCCGCGTAAAGCGCGTCGGCCATCGGGTTGGCGGCGAGGATGTCCATGTAGCGTCCGTGGACGAACGCCGGGGTGGCCTGCCAGCTGTGCAGGAGGCGCACCAGATGCGGGCTGGCCTCCTCGTGGCGGGCGGCGGCGGCCTGGCGGCGCCGCACCCTGGGGCGCGCGAGCTCGAACAGGTGCTCGGTGGCGTCGGAGTCCAGGTCCAGGACGCGGGCGAGGGCCTCGAGCACGTGCTCGGACGGGCGGCGCTCGCGTCCCTGCTCCAGCCGGATGTAGTAGTCGGTGCTGACGCCGGCCAGCATCGCCACCTCCTCGCGGCGCAGTCCCGGAGTCCGTCGGCGGCCTACTCGCCTGATCCCGACCTCCTCGACGGCCTTGGCTTCGCGCCGGGCCCGGAGGAAGTCACCAAGGAGACGCTCACTGTCCATTTCGTCACGTTACGACACATCTACGGCTTTAGGGTGGGAGTGTTACACCCAGCTTAAATTCTCCCGGGTAGAACGCGTCCTGGCAGGTCAAGCCAGAGTGAAGCACGATGAACGCATGCCTCTCACCGTCACGGAACACAGAGCCACGGCGTCCCCTGGTCGCTTCGCACCGAAGCGACGGACGAGCGCCGAGGCGCCCGTGGCCTGACCTTGTCCCCATGGGCCGTGCGTCCCTCGCCACCGGCTCGCGCCACGGCCCACCGCGTCACAACGCGTGCCGAGAGAAGAGAAGATCATGCAGATGTACCTGTACGGTTTCGCACTGAGCAACTCCGAGATGCTGCTCGCCACCTTCAGCTTCGTCCTGCTCTGCGGAGCGGTGATCGGCGGGGTCAAGGTCATACTGCACGACCCGCTCGACGACCTGCTCCCCGGCGGGCGCTCCTGCGAGGAGGACATGCTGTTCCGCAGGTTCGCCGACGGCGAGATCGACGACGACGAGTACCGCCACCACCGCGAGGCCCTGCGCGGCTCGCCAGGGGCCAGGACGCCATGCGGTGCCGGCGCCGGGAAGGTGAAGCAGTCCGCCGGCCGTCGTCCATGAGGCCGCGCCGGCCGAGAACGGGCCGGCCGGATCCCCCGGTTCCACCGGCGGTACGCGATCGCGTACCGCCGGTGGCTCATGTGCGGACCGGTCACCTCGTCCGGGGCTGGACCGCCGCGGCGGCCCCGCGGGCGAAGCCCCACCTGGCGGGGACGCCACCCGGCTCGGTGGCGCGGGAGCGCTGCAGGACGGTGTCCAGCGCCCACACGCCCGGGCCCAGCACCGCGATGAGCAGGAAGGCCCAGCAGAACATCGCCGCCGCCTCACCGCCGTTGTTCAGCGGCAGCAGGGCCTGCGGCTGGTGCACCGTGAAGTAGGCGTAGGCCATGGAACCCGACGCCAGCACGGCGCTGACGCGGGTGAACAGTCCGACGAGGACGAGCGCGCCGAAGACCAGTTGGATCGCCGCGGCCCACCAGCCGGGCCAGGTGCCGAAGGGGATGGCATGGCCCGAGCCGCGGTTGCCGCCGAGGACGCCGAAGACGGACGACAGCCCATGGCACAGGAACAGCAGGCCTGTCACGAAGCGGAACAGCGAGAGCACCGGTCCGGAGAACCTGTCGACGTTCATGAGTCACCTCTTGGTCTGTGTGGCCGCCGCGCATGGCCCCGGCACGGCATGAGGCCATGCGGGACCGCGGCCGGACGGCCGGGGGTGGGAACCGTCCTCGCGGTCTGCCTCGGGACGGTTCCCGCCGCGCGCGTACGCGCACCGAGTTCCGCCCGCCCGCGAGATACGGGAAGTTCAGGGCGCAGGCGTCGGCGCCTGCCTTTCCGCTGGTCCTCGTCATCCCGTCCATGGACCTCGAGGTCGTCTCGCCCGGCGCCGTCCACATGTGGCCGGACCGGTGAGCGCCCACCCCAGAATCAAGTGCGAGCCACCCCTAGTCAACGCCCCGCGGGCTCGGGTGGACGCCCGCTCCAGGCCGCCTCAAGGCCGCTTCGAGGTCACCGGCCCTGAGCTGCGCATCTTCGCCCCACCCGGCCGGGGCGGCGCGTGCCCCGTGTCACACGCCGGTGAAAGTTTCCGTTGGGATATTCCACTTGCGCGGTAAATCCGCTCCCGGCGCGGGCGGCGAGGCCGTTCTCCGGCGCCGGTCAGGCCGGGAAGGTCACCGTGCAGGGCACGCCGTTGAGCAGGAAGCCGGTCGGCCGGTCGTTGACGCCGCTGTAGGAGGCGTTGAAGCCGAAGGAGTAGGTCTGGCCCGCGTCGATCGCCTGCTGCCAGGCCGGGGCGGCGAAGGTGACCCAGGGCGGCGCCTGGGTGGCGGTCGCGTTCCAGACGACGGTGACCGTCTGGTTCCCCGAGAAGGCCAGCCGCAGCGTCCAGTTCTTGATCGGGATGGTGCCGAGGTTGGTGACGCGCACGTTCGCCGACAGGCCGGTGCCCCAGTCGACGGCCGAGTAGGCCACCCGGCAGGCGGGGACGGGGACCGGGGTGGAGGGCGTGGGGGTGGGGGTGGGCGTCGGCGAGGGGCTCGGGCTGGGCGGGGGCAGGCCCTGCTGGGCGCGGGCGGTGTAGAGCGCGGACGGGACGCTCTGGTTGCCCGCGGCGTCCCTGGCGATCACCCGGAAGCTGTAGAGCCGGCCCGGCACCAGGTTCGTCGCGGCGAAGTAGGGCCGGTCGGCGTTGGCGGAGGTCACCGTCACCGTGCCGATGCGGGAGAAGACGTCGCCCTGCAGCATGGAGACGTCGTAGGCGACGACCCCGACGTTGTCGGTGGAGGGCCGCCAGCAGAACGGCACCGCGCCGGTGTAGTCGGCCGCGCACTCCCACAGCCCGGTCGGCTGGGACGGCGGCTCGGTGTCGGCGAGGGTCGGCGTGGGCCTCGGCGAGGGGGAGGGCGGCGGTACGGGCGCCGCCGCGTGGGCGGGGGTGGCCAGCGCGGTGATCAGCGCCGCCGCCACGGCGACCGCCCAGCGTTTGCTCGAGCGCATGGGTCACCTTTCTCGGTCGGAGGTTCGCGGTTCGGCGGACCCGGTGCGCGGGACCGCCGGCGGTCGCATCAACGCACCGGGGCCCGGAGGGGTCAACCCCCAGGGCGGGGGCGTGGACGGCGGCCATGCGTCCTGCGGGGAAGCCCCGCGCGCGAGGTGAAATTTTCAGCGCCGGCCGCGCGCCCGGCCGTACGAGGGTCCATGACAGCACCACGGAAAGTGTGTTTCGCGGACATGTCGGAACGCGCACCGGAGATCTACCGTGCGCTGAAAGGCCGTGAGCCAGGTCACATTAGGAGCCCCCATGGTCCCATCACCCCCCTCTCCCCCCTCTCGCCGAGCCGGGCCCGCGCGGGCCGCCTCCTTCCTGACGGCCGTCCTGCTCGCGCTCGCCGGCCTGTTCGGCGCCACGCTGACCGCCCCGCCGGCGGGCGCCGCCTCGCTGGTCCAGGTGGGCTCGTTCGGCGCCAACCCCGGCGCCCTCGCCATGTACGCCTACCGGCCCGACGGGCTGGCGAGCGGCCGTCCGCTGGTGGTGCTCCTGCACGGCTGCACCCAGAACGCGAGCGGCTACTTCGCCAACTCCGGCTGGCGCAAGTACGCCGACCAGTGGGGCTTCACGCTCGTGCTGCCGCAGACCGGCAGCGCCAACAACTCCTCCAGTTGCTTCAACTGGTTCCAGACCGGCGACACCGCTCGCGGACAGGGCGAGGCGGCCTCGATCCGCGCCATGGTGGCCTACGCGGTCGCCACCTACGGCTCCGACCCGGCCCGGGTGTACGTCAGCGGCCTGTCGGCCGGCGGCGCCATGTCGGCGGTCATGCTGGCCACCTATCCCGACGTCTTCGCCGCGGGGTCGATCGGGGCGGGGCTGGCCTACCGCTGCGCGACCAGCCTGACCGAGGCGTCCGGCTGCCAGTACGGCGCGACGTCCAAGACCCCGCAGCAGTGGGGCGAGCTGGTGCGCGGCGCCTACCCCGGCTACTCCGGGCCGTACCCGCGCGTCGCGATCTGGCAGGGCCAGTCGGACTACACCGTCACCCCGGCGAACGGCACGCAGCTGCGCGACCAGTGGACCAACGTCCGTGGGGTGTCCCAGACCGCGACCTCGACGAGGTCGCTCACCGGCGGCACGACGCTGCGGGTGTACGGAGCCGACGACGTGCGGCTCTACGAGATCGCCGGGATGGGCCACGGCCTGCCGGTCGACCCCGGGAGCGCGGCCGGCCAGTGCGGCGCCACGGCGGCCTACTTCCTGGACACGATCTGCTCGGCCTACCACGACGCGCTGTTCTTCCGCCTGGACGGCGGGGCCCAGCCGACCCCGACTCCGACGCCGACGGTCACCCCGACCCCGACGCCCACTCCGACCGTGCCGGGGACGTGCGTGCGGGCGAGCAACTACGCCCACACCTCCGCGGGGCGGGCGCACCAGTCGGGCGGCTACACCTACGCCAACGGCTCCAACGACGCCATGGGCCTGTGGAACACCTTCACCGTCCACGCGCTCAGGCAGACCGGCCCGAACTACTGGGTGCTGGCCGACGGCCAGTGCTGAACCCCGGCCGCCGGCGCGGCCCGAGCCTCTCAGCGGTACTCCTCCTGCTTGTCCACGATGTCGCGCGTGTCCAGGACGGCGTGGACCTCGACCGCGCCCGGCCAGGCCGAGCCGGACACCCGCCACACCTCCTCGCGCCCGTGCGGCCGGACCTGCAGGTCGCCGCCGAGGAACACGACGATGCCGGCGGCGGCGAGCGCGCCGAGCTCCACCAGCTCGGCGGCCGGCGGCCCCTCGGCGAGGAAGCGGGTGAGGCCGTCGAGCCAGGGGTCGGCGTGCCGCGTTCCGGCCAGCCCGTCCCGGGCCCGGCGGAGCGCGCGCGCCAGGGCAAGGTCGGCGCTGAAGGAGGGGTCGGCGCGCCTGGCCAGGTCGGCGTGCAGGTAGCCGCGCATCCAGCGCTGCAGCCCGGCGCGGTCGCCGAATCGGATGCCGGCGAGCGGGCGATCGAGCCGGTCCAGGTCCAGCCGGTCGGCGAAGCGCGGCACGGCGCGCCTGATCAGCGCGCGCACCGCCCTGCTCCCCCACTCCTCGGCGGCGTAGGCGGGGGCGAAGTCCTCCCAGGTCGTCCGGACCCGCCCGGGGTGGGCGGTGATCAGGTCGTGGTAGTAGGCGTAACCGAGGTCCTTGGCCACCAGCGGCCACACCTCGCGCCGGAAGTGCGCCGGGCCGCGCGGCAGCGCCTCCGGCGCGGCGAACCGGGGCTCGGGGGCCAGAGCTCCGCTCGGCCGATAGGCGATCGCGGCGTGGCAGGGCACTCCCCTGGCCGAACCCAGGTAGAGCACGGGCTCGCCGCCCGACGGCAGGTAGACCACCTCCCCGCGGCGGTCGCGGGAGAACCGGCCGCCGCGTCCCTCCGTGAGCGGCGCGAGGACCCCGGCGAGCCCGGGCCCCATTCCGCGGACGAGCACGGGGAGGCCCGCGGGCGGACCCCCCGCCGTGAGATCGGGCATCAGCCGGTCGGCCACCGTCACCGCGTTCACGGTCCACCTCCAATATACCTACAAAAAAGGTAGGTAAACCATGAAGTAATGTCAACGCGAGTGACGGAACCCTTCCCCTGCGTCACCTTCCCCGGCCGCCCCGCCGCGGCACCGCGAGTCGCCATCCGCTCGGCGAAGTCGGGAGGAAGTCGGGAGTTCGCGCCCCCCTGGCCGCGGACAGGCCGCGGGCGACCGGGCGGCACGCGGAGGCCGGCCACGGTCGCCCGGAAGACGACGAAGGCCGCTTCCCCGAAAGGGAAGCGGCCTGTGACGTGGTGGGCGATACTGGGATCGAACCAGTGACCTCTTCGGTGTGAACGAAGCGCTCTCCCGCTGAGCTAATCGCCCTTCGCCGTGGCCTGCGCCCCGCTCGGAGTGCCTGCCGACGGGGAAAACCATACCTCACTCCGGAGGGTCCTGGCGAAGCGAGGCGAAGATCCAGTGGGGAAGGTTCCCGGGAGTCCGGCGGCGTGGCGCCCTGTTGTCATAGCATCGTCATGCCCCATACTCATCCGAATCGCACCACTTATGATCTTTACTCCGACACACCCGCAGATGCCCTGTAGGACGGCAGGACGACAGCTAAAACCCTTGCAAACACGCACCTCTAAGCGATGTTTGACCAGGTAGAGGCGCAAATGTCGGGCTGTGATATGCGTTACAGAAGGGCCCAGGAGCGGAATCTCTCCTCCAGGTCTCTTCGTTTCGCAGACACAGCTCCGAGCGAAGTCCTTCAGAGCACCGCAACCCAGGCCCCGCGCAGGGGACCCACCGACGAAAGGTTTGGCTGACGATGAACGCCACCGTCTCTGCCGAGCTGGGCCTTCGACTTGTGGTCCCCGACCGTACGACCGTCCCCCTGCTCGCCGGACTGAGCTACACCGCCGACGACCCGTACGCCATCAGGATGGCCTTCCACGTGGGGAACGACGAACCGGTCGAGTGGATCTTCGCCCGCGAGCTGCTCACCGTCGGCATCGTCAGGCGGGTGGGCGACGGAGACGTGCAGGTGTGGCCGGCCAGGGCCGACGGCGAGCGGACGCTGAACATCAGCCTCACCTCCCCCTTCGGCCAGGCCCTGTTCGAGGTGCCGCTGCCGCCGCTGACCGAGTTCCTGCACCGCACCTACGAGCTGGTGTCCGCCGGTCGCGAGACCGACTTCATGGACCTGGACGAGGAACTGACCAACATGCTGTGGAGCTCCTGACCCGCCCAGCCGGCCCGCCCCATCGGCCGCCCCGCCCCGCTTAGTGCATCAGCGCGCGCATCCTGCCGATCTCCACGCGCTGCCCGGACGCCATGTCCTGGGCCATCTTCCGCATGATCTGGTCGGCGCCGCCCGCCAGTTCCTCCCCCGCCATCTTGAGCGCCCCCTCGTGGTGCCTGATCATCAGGCGCAGGAACAGCGCGTCGAAGGCCGCGCCCCGCGAGGCGCGCAGCCGGTTCATCTCCCCAAGGCTCGCCATGCCGTACGCGTCGGGGCCCGGTGAGGCCCCGTGACCGTCGTGACCGTCGGCGGCCTGGCGGCCGAGCGCCCGCAGCCAGCGCGTCATCACGTCGATCTCGGGCCGCTGACCGGCCGAGATGCGCCCGGCCAATCGTCGTACCCCCGGCCCGGCGGCCCGTGAGGGGGCCAGGTCGGCCATCTCCAGGGCCTGGCGATGGTGCGGAACCATGCGCTCGGCGAAGCGGACGTCGGCGGCGGACGGCCCCCGGCCCGCGGTGCCGACCCGCTCGCCCGGCTCGGCGGTGCGTCCACGGTCCCCCGGGGCGCCCGGGACGATCACCGGGGCGCCGGTCCCGGCGACGACGGGCTCGCCCGTCCGCGGGCTCCGGCTCGTGCAGGCGGTGATGGTGGAAGCCAGCCCGGATGCCAGCACAACCGTTACACAAACCCCGCACACGCGGCTCCGGATCGACATAGCTTCCATACTGCGACAGATTCCCATATGGGGTACGAGGCACGGGGGGCATTGTGGGCAGGCGGCGGATCGGCGTGTTCGCGTCCGCGGTGGGCGCGGTCCTGCTGCTCGGGGCATGCGCCGCCGATCCGGGGCAAGCGTCCCCGTCCGCCCCGGCGCCGTCCACCGGCGCCGCCGCGGCGGCCTCGCCGGGTTCCTCCGCCGCCCCAGAAGCCGAGCGGCGCAGCGCCAACGCCAGGGTCGTGGCCCGGGTCCCGCTGTCGGCGCCGTTCGACGGCCATGAGGCGTGGGGCACCGACCTGGCCTTCCAGGGGGACTACGCCTACGTCGGCAACTACGAGGGCTTCACGGTCCACGACATCAGCGACCCCACCAAGCCCAAGGTGGTGACGCGGGTGGTGTGCCCCGGCGGGCAGAACGACATCTCGGTCACCGGGAACCTGCTGTTCCTGTCGGTGGACGACCCGCGGGACGGCGACACGTGCGACAGCTCCCCCGGCGACCCGCTCGGCGGCTGGGAGGGCGTGCGGATCTTCGACATCTCCGACAAGGCCCATCCGCGCTACGTCAAGTCCCTGGCCACGGCGTGCGGCTCGCACACCCACACGCTGGTGCCCGCCAAGGACGACCCCGGCAAGGTCTACCTGTACGTGTCCTCGTTCGGGCCGGACGAGAACTCCTCGACCTGCAAGCCGCCGCACGACTCGATCGCCATCGTCGAGGTGCCGGTGGCCGCGCCCGCGCAGGCGAAGATCGTCGCCCAGCCGCTGCTGTTCACCGACGGGGGCGCCGACGACGACACTCAGCCGGGCGCGACCAGCGGCTGCCACGACATCACGGTCTACCCCGAGAAGGACCTGGCCGCGGGCGCGTGCATCGGCAACGGCATCCTGATGGACATCTCCGACCGGGTGCGGCCGAAGGTGCTCCAGCAGATCACCGACACCGAGAACTTCTCCATCTGGCACTCGGCGACCTTCAGCAACGACGGCAAGCGGGTGATCTTCTCCGACGAGCTGGGCGGCGGGGTCGCCCCGGCGTGCGACGCCAAGACCGGGCCGGACAAGGGCGCCGACGCGGTCTACGACATCACCGGCGACCGTAAGCTGGAGCGCAGGGCGTACTACAAGCTTCCCCGCTACCAGACCGCGACGGAGAACTGCGTGGCGCACAACGGCGCGCTGCTCCCCGTCCCCGGCAAGACGATCATGGTGCAGGCCTGGTACCAGGGCGGCGTGTCGGTGGTCGACTTCACCGACCCCGACCACCCCAAGGAGATCGCCTACGTCGACCCGGCGCCGCTCAGCGCCTCCGGCGACGAGCCGCGGCTCGGCGGGTCGTGGTCGGCGTACTACTACAACGGCTACATCTACTCCAGCGACATCACCAAGGGCCTGGACGTGATCGCGGTCGACGATCCGCTCACCGACCCGGCCAAGAAGGTGACGACGGCCGAGCTGAACGCCCAGACCCAGGTGGCCTACCCCGAGTGACCTCCGGCGCGCGCGGGGCCATGCCGGTCGTCTGATCACCGGGGCCGCCGCCGGCCCCGGTGATCAGACGACGATGACGACTCGGGGTGCTCAGGGGTCGATGTCGGCCGCGCTGCGCTCGGCGAACACCCGCATCGCCTTGGCGGTGATCGGGCCGGGCGCGGCGGGGAGCACGGTGTCGTCCACCAGGCGGATGGGCTGGACGTCGCGGGTGGTGGAGGTCAGGAACGCCTCCTCCGCCTCGTACAGGGCCGAGATCGGCACGTCGGTCTCCTCGCCTCCGTGCCACTCCAGCGCCAGCGCGCGGGTCACGCCGGCCAGGCAGCCGGAGGCGATGGTCGGAGTGACCAGGGTGCCGTCGCGGACGATGAAGATGTTGCTGCCGGTGCCTTCGCACAGGTCGCCCGCGAGGTTGGCGAAGATGGCCTCCTGGCCGCCGCGCTCCTTGGCGTAGGCCAGCGCCTTGGCGTTGTCGCCGTAGGAGGTGCTCTTGATCCCGGCGAGCGCGCCGCGCTCGTTGCGCGGCCACGGCACCACGGTGACGGCGGCGCTCTCGGGGAACGGGGCCTGGGCGCCCACGATCACCACGGCGGTGGTGCCCTGGTTGCCTCGGTCGGAGCCGAGAGGGCCGTTGCCGCTGGTGTAGGTGATGCGGATGCGGCCGAGCGGCCACGGCGGGGCCGCGGCCAGGCAGGCGCGCACGCCGTCCGCGATCGCGTCCAGGTCGGGCTCGGGCAGGCCCAGGCGTTCGGCCGAGAGCTTCAGACGGTCCAGGTGCCGCGTGAGCGCGAACGACCCGCCGTTCATGCACTTGATCGTCTCGAACACGCCGTCGCCGACCATCAGTCCGTGGTCGAAGACCGAGACGCTGGCCTGCGCGGGGTCGAGCAGCTCGCCGTTGACCCAGACCGGAACGTTCATCTGTCCAATCTCCATTCTTGCTTCGTCAGCCCCTCCCGGAGGCGAGCGCGACGAGACGGGAAGCCTTGAGCTCGGTCTCCCGCCACTCGCGCCGCGGATCGGAGCCCCAGGTGATGCCGGCTCCGGTGCCGAATCGGATGAGGTCGTGCTCGACCCAGAAGGTGCGGATGCCCACGGCCAGCGCGGCCCGCCGCCGGTCGGCGTCGACCCAGCCCACCGCCCCACAGTACGGCCCCCGTGGCTCAGGTTCGAGTTCATTGATGATACGAACCGCGGAGGACTTCGGCGCGCCGCTCACCGAGCCGGGCGGGAAGGTGGCGGCGAACAGCTCCGGCCACCCCTGGCCGTCGGCGAGTTCGGCCCGGACGGTGGAGACCAGGTGGACCAGCCCGGGGTGCTGCTCGATCTCGCAGAGGGCGGGGACTGTGACCGACCCCACTCGGGCGACCCGGCCGAGGTCGTTGCGCACCAGGTCGACGATCATGACGTTCTCGGCGCGGTCCTTCTCCAGCAGGTCGCCGGCGGTGACCCCTGTCCCCTTGATCGGCCGGGACTCCACCACGTCGCCGTCGCGGGACAGGTACAGCTCGGGTGAGGCCGACACGACGGCCATCCCCGGCACGCGGACGACGGCCGCGTACGGGGCGGGGTTGCCGCGCGCCAGCCGGGCGGCCAGCACCAGCGGGTCGGAATCCGGCGGCAGCCCGGCGGTCAGCACGCGGCAGAGGTTGGCCTGGTAGACCTCGCCCTGCTCGATGTAGGCGCGGATGCGCCGCACGCCGTCCTCGTACCCCTGCCGGTCCAGCGAGGTGGTCCACGCGAGGGACGCCGGCCACGGCCCGGACGGCGGGGGCAGCGGCGCCCGCTCGACCCGGTCGAAACGCGCGCAGGTGACCTTGCCTTCGTAGGTGACCACGACGGCCCACCAGCCGGTCCCGTCCAGGACCCCGAGATCGGTGGTCACCTCGCGCAGCCCGGTGGCCAGTCGACCGCCGACGTGGGCGAAATACACGGTTTCATTCTCTCGCGCGGGCCGGGCCCCGGACCCCGGGGCGTCAGGCGAGCGGGCCGGTGACCGACTCGGCCGCCGCGACGACGCCGCCGCCGGCCACCAGGCGGGTCACCGACTCGATCTCCGGGGCGAGGAACCGGTCGGGCCCGGGGCCGGCCACCTCCTGGCGCAGGGCGGCGACCACGGCGCCGGTGGCCGGAGCGGGCTCCAGCGGCCGGCGCAGGTCGATGGCGCGGGCGGCGGTGAGCACCTCGACGGCGAGCACCCGGGTGAGCCCGTCGACGGCGCGGCGCAGCTTGCGGGCCGCCGACCAGCCCATGGAGACGTGGTCCTCCTGCATCGCCGAGCTGGGGATGGAGTCGACGCTGGCGGGCACGGCCAGCCGCTTGAGCTCCGAGACGATGGCCGCCTGCGTGTACTGGGCGATCATGTGCCCGGAGTCCACGCCCGGGTCGTCGGCCAGGAAGGCGGGCAGGCCGTGGCTGCGGGCGACGTCCAGCATGCGGTCGGTGCGCCGCTCGGCCATCGAGGCGACGTCGGCGACGGCGATCGCCAGGAAGTCCAGGACGTAGCCGACCGGGGCGCCGTGGAAGTTGCCGTTGGACTCCACCCTGCCGTCGGCGAGCACCACGGGGTTGTCGACGGCCGAGGCCAGCTCGCGGCCGGCGACGGTGGCGGCGTGGTCGAGGGTGTCGCGGGCGGCGCCGGCGACCTGCGGGGCGCAGCGCAGCGAGTAGGCGTCCTGGACGCGGGTGCAGGAGTCGTCGCGATGGGAGGCCATGATCCCGGAGTCGCGCAGCAGGGCGCGCAGGTTGGCGGCCGAGGCGGCCTGGCCGGGGTGGGGGCGCAGCGCCTGCAGTTCGGGGGCGAAGACCCGGTCGGTGCCGAGCAGGGCCTCCACGCTCATGGCCGCGCTCACATCGGCGGTCTTGAGCAGCCGGGTGAGGTCGTGCAGGGCGAGCACGAGCATGCCGAGCATGCCGTCGGTGCCGTTGACCAGGGCGAGGCCCTCCTTGGCCTCCAGCTCGACCGGCTCGAGGCCGGCCCGCTTCAGCGCCTCGGCGGCGGTGGTGTGCTCGCCGTCGCGATCGCGTACGGGCCCCTCCCCCATGAGGGCGAGGGCGACGTGGGAGAGCGGGGCCAGGTCACCCGAGCAGCCGAGGCTGCCGTACTCGTGGACCACGGGGGTGATTCGGGCGCTCAGCATCCCGGCCAGGGTCAGGGCGGTGGCGGGCCGTACCCCGGTGTGCCCGGTGGCCAGGGTGTGCAGGCGCAGCAGCATCATGGCCCGGACGACCTCGGTCTCGACCTCGGGGCCCGACCCCGCGGCGTGCGAGCGGATCAGGGACCGCTGCAGCTGGGCGCGCAGCGCGGGGTCGATGTGCCGGGTGGCCAGGGCGCCGAACCCCGTCGAGACACCATAGGCGGGGACGGGGCTCTCGGCGAGCTCCTCGACGCGCGCCCGGGAGGCGGCGATGGCCGCGACCGCCTCGTCGGTGAGGCGGACGGCGGCGCCGCCGCGGGCGACCTCGATGACGTCGGCGAAGCTCAGCGGCTCGGGACCGATCTCCACGACCTCGTTGTCGCGCATGGTGTCACTCTCTCGCTTAGGTAACTGGCGTATTGGATGTTAGCCCCTTACAGGAGAACATCGCGGCCAGCCCCTCGCCGCCCAGGTCGGTCAGCTCCAGCAGGCGCGGCGCGGGCCCCGGGCGGTACCACCCGCGCTCCAGCAGCGACCGGGTGATCGCCGCGCCGAGCGCGCCCGCCAGATGGGGACGGCGCTCGGTCCAGTCCATGCAGGCGGGCGCGAAGCGGCGGCGGACGGCCCGCACGGCGTCGACGTCGACGCCCAGCTCCGCCAGGGCCCGCCCGCCGTGCGCGGTGAGCTCGTAGGAGTCGCGGCCGGCCAGGTGCCCGGCCGCCAGCATGGCCTCCAGCAGCTTCACCCCGGCCCGTCCGGCCAGGTGGTCGTAGCAGGTGCGCGCCTCGCGCAGCATGCGGGCCTGCCGCGACTGGCGCAGGGACCGCACCTGCGGGCGGGGGCTCACCCGGGCCAGCACCTCCAGCACCTCGGCCACCTCGGGGCCTGACAGCCGGTAGTAGCGGTGGCGGCCCTGGCTGACCACGGTGACCAGCCCGCCCGCCAGCAGCCGGGCGAGGTGCGCACTGGCCGTGGCCGCGCTCACCCCGGCCAGCCGGGCCAGCTCGCCGGCGGCCAGCGCCCGGCCGTCCAGCAGGGCGGTCAGCACCGCAGCCCGGGTGGGGTCGGCGATCAGCGAGGCGACCGCCGCGATGTCGGCGTCGTACGCCACGTACTCGGCAACCATGTTTCGACCGTAGCCCAACCATGCTTCCACCAGCATCGAAGCATGACCGCACCGCAGGCGCCCGCCGCCGGCATCACGACCCCCTCCCCCACCATGGACGTCGCCATCTCCCCTCCCGTCGGCGACGTCCCTCCCAGCACCGGCGACGTCATCCCCGCCCCCGTGGCGGAGGCGGACGGCAACCCGGGGGCGCTCGTCGTGGCGGCCGTCGAGCGCTGCCTGGCCCTGGCCGCGACCTGGCATGCCTGGGACGGCCGTCCCATCGTGACCGACGGGGAGAACGTCTGGACTCCGGCCAAGGCGGCCAGGCGGATCCAGGACCACCTGGTCGACCACCTCGCCGAGGTGGAGGCGCTGCTCGCCGGGACACCGTCCCAGCCCGATGGCCGGCACGGGCGCGCGGTGACACTGGAGGCGGACTGGGCGCGCCTCACCGAGCTGGACCTGGCCGAGGCCCGCTCGCGGTGGACGCGACTCGGGGCCTGCTACCTGCACCGTTACGCGACCGCGGGTCCGGCGGAGTGGGATCTTCCCCGGGACCCGAACTGGACGCTGCGCCGGATCGCCGAGCACGTGGCCGGAATCACCTGGTACGCGGAGCAGGTCGGCGCGCTCTGAGTTTGGGGAGTCGGCCGGGATTCGCTAGAGTTCTCTGCGTGAGGCCGGGTGTTCACCGGCCGATCACGCGGACGTGGCTCAGCTGGTAGAGCATCACCTTGCCAAGGTGAGGGTCGCGGGTTCGAATCCCGTCGTCCGCTCGGAGAGGCCTTGCCGCGACGAGGCCTCGCCCGGTGGAGTGGCCGAGAGGCGAGGCAGCGGCCTGCAAAGCCGCGTACACGGGTTCAAATCCCGTCTCCACCTCTGCTTCACGCAGCGCGGGCGATTAGCTCAGTGGGAGAGCGCTACCTTGACACGGTAGAGGCCACTGGTTCAATCCCAGTATCGCCCACCACGTTCATGCAGGTCAGGCCATGCGCCTGGCCTGCATTTCCGTTTCAGGCGCCGGCCATCGGCCGAAATCGGGGGCAGACCGCTCCAGGGCACCCGGAACCCCCCACTTCACAGGTCGGGGGATTCAGGGGGTCACCTCGATCGTCCGGGTCCGTCGGCCAGAAGGTCGCCGTCGTTCCACACGGGCGAGCACCCCTCCGGGCCGTCCTGCGGACACGCATAGATCATGTAACGCTGCGGCGCCATGGCCGTAGGCCACCTCGGCGCCATGGCCTCACCCAGCCACATCCGAGGCAGGACCGGCTCGGTCTCGGCTCCGTGGGCAGACCGCCGGTCGCTGAGCAGCTCGCGCATACAGGCCGCGTGCGCGAGCTCCGGCGTCAGCACGGTGTCCCCGCTGCGCAGACGGACGGTCAGAAGGCCGTCGTCCGCGCTCACGGAGACGTCCTCGGCTCGGCATCCCGTCGCCGTCGTGACGAGTTCGTGCACAGCTCCGGTGTCCACCCAAGCATCCTCGACGACCAGCCAGTCGCCGCCACGGGCGGGCGGGGACACACCGACCTCCGGAGCGAGGTGATCGAGGTGCATGTCGTCCAGAGCCGCGACGACGACCCGCTCGATGCCCTGGATGATCAGCCGGGCAAGACCCGGCGGGTAGCACCGGCTGTCAGCCGCGACACCGAGCCGCGTCCATCCGGGCGCGTCGTCGGCGAGCAGGACGGACATCCGCACGTACTCGTGAGCCACACCGGGACTCCAGGTGAACTCGCTGCCTCGACTCCACTTCCGGATGTCCTCCGCACTCATCTCGTCGTCGTCGACGTCTTCGCATGGGAGGTGCCCAAGCGAGCGGATGTCGTTGAAGAAGGTGGAAAGATCCGGCTCGATTCCGCGGCGCCAGGCGATCTCATCGCGCGTCCGGTCTATGAGCACGGGATCGTAAGGACCGGACAGGTAGCCTTGAAGAGCCGCTCGACGGCTCGCATCGACCAGTTCACCGAAGTTCGGGCGGCTCGTATCGATGACCGCGCAGACGTTCTGAACGAGAGTGGCGACCGAACGCTCATCCTCGGGTACGGCCCGGTTGCTGTAGACGAGGGCGACCGCACACCGCGTCACCCCCCCGGCGCGAGCCAAGACGTAGGCCGTCGCGGCGAGGGCGACATTGGTCGTGCTGGTCGACAGGCGTCGTGCGAGAACGCGCAGGGCGGGCCCGAGGGCGCGCGATCGCAGGTGGCCCGCGATGAACCGCGGATCCACTGCTTCAGGTGAGTGGTCCAC
This sequence comes from Sphaerisporangium rhizosphaerae, assembly GCF_042665155.1. Classification (NCBI taxonomy): domain Bacteria; kingdom Bacillati; phylum Actinomycetota; class Actinomycetes; order Streptosporangiales; family Streptosporangiaceae; genus Sphaerisporangium; species Sphaerisporangium rhizosphaerae. The sequence goes on from NZ_JBHTCG010000034.1 coordinate 19,569, forward strand.
GCTCATGAGCGTGCGCGGCATCCCCTCCAGGATTCCGCGCCATTGACGCGCGGCACGCCCTGATCGTTTCCGGCCTGAGACCGAGCATTCGAATTCCGCCCGCTCGAAGGGCTGACGACCCGGGGCGCCCAGAGACCTCTCGGCCACGGCCGTGTCCTGAGAGCCGAGCAGTGACCCGAGCTCGCGCCTCAGGATCATCGCCGCGGTGCCGTCCATCGCGATGTGGGCCGCCGTGAAGGCGATCCGTACGGGTGCGCCATCGCGGGTGATCACCATCCACCGGATCAGGAGGTCTTTCGCCATGTCGAAAGGCGCGGCGTGCAGTTCCTCCAAGAGCACGGAGTCGTCCGAACCCATCGATGTGGCCACGCCGCCGGCCTCGCACGCGGACACGGTGACCGTCTCCTGCGGCGACAAGCACTGCAGCAGTCGCCCGGCATCGTCGAGCCGGTAGCGGGTCCTGAGCGATTCGTGTCGACGCATCACGGTCGTGATGACCGTCAGGACTCCGGCCAGCGAAGTTTCGGCATGGACGACGTCCTCCGTCATGGTGATGTTGTGCCGGGATGCCTCCGGCTCCATCCATCGCAGGTAGACCCACATCTGCTTCTGGGCCCAGGTCGCGGGTCGCCGCCCTGAGCGCAATCCGTCGAGCAGCAAGCGAAACGACCTTCTGCTCACGCCGCACCTCCTGCGAATCAGGTATCCGCGCTACTCGACGCCGCTTTTCACCAAATCGCTGTACAGCTGTAAGTAGCGGGGAGTGGCGCGAGCCCAGCTGAAGTGGGATCGATAACGAGTCACCGCAGCCTTCAGGGGCACCGGCCCGAGCTTGCCGGCGACTATTTCCGACACCGCGTTCGCCAGATCCGTCGAATTCCCAGGGTCGACCGAGAGCCCGGTGACGCCATCTGCGACGATGTCCTGAAGGCCTCCCACGCGGGAGGCGACCACCGGGACCCCACACGCCATGGCTTCAACCGCGACAATGCCGTAAGGCTCGTAATGCGACGGCACTACAGTGACGTCAGCCGCGTTGTAGTAGTCGATGAGATCCGTATGGGGCACCGGTCCCGCCAGAATCGGAGCAGGATCCTCCAGCAAGAGGTCGGACAGTGGTCGTAATTTCGGGTCCTCCGCGAGAGATGCCTCGTCCGGCCCTACCATGACCAGGGTCATGCCCGGGTGGCGGTCACGCAAGGTCTGCCAGGCGACCCCCAGCGTCATCAGGCCCTTTCGCAGTTCAGGTCGCCCGACGAAGAGCACCACGGGCCCGCGCTCGTCGATCCCCAGGCGTCGCCGGGCACCCAGCCGGTCCGCCGGCCGGAATCCGCGATCGGCACCGATCGGGATCTCGTGTATGGAATCGGGGTCGGCCCCGAATCGCTCGCGCACGAGTCGGCCTTCCCACGCACTCGAAACGACGGTGGCGGCGACACTTCTCGCAATGCGACGCTCGGCATCCTCGCGGATGGCATAGAATTCATTACGCCATTCACCGTAGCTCGCTCGCCGAAGATGCCCGAAAGAGCAGTTCATGTGGACCTGCGGCACGCCGAGCAGGTCGCGCAACCGCAAGCCGGCGATTCCGGAGAACCAGTAGTTCGACTGGATCAGGTCATATGTGAACGCCTGACCGTTCACATGCTCACACAGTGCGTCCGTGAATTCCGGCAGGACATCGAGAAACGAGTCCCTGGGGAGCCTTCCCGGGGGACCCGCGTCGAGTCGCACGACCGTGACCCCAGGTGCGATCGTATCCGTTCGAGCCGCGTCCGCGGAGCTGCGACGGGTGAATATGTCCACTCGCACGCCGGCGCGGGCCAGTTCCGTCGCGAGTATCCGCACGTAAACGTTCTGCCCCCCCGCCGCGTGCGATCCGGTCGTCAACGGGGTCGGAGTTCTCGCTGTCAGTGATGTGGGATCCGCATGATCAGAAATCATCAGTACACGCATCGGATGCGACCAGCTCCCCTGTAGCTCGTCCGGTCCGAACCGTCATGCGGCGCCTCCAGGCTCGGCTCATATCTGACTACAATAAGCGGCGCCTCCAGGTTCGGCTCATATCTGACTATAATAAGCGGCGCCTCCATGCGCGACTCAGATCCGACTACAATAAATCGTCCATCACGGCGGGCCCAAACCGCTACCCCTTCGCGACCGACGGTTGCCGCGGCCTCCGATCGAGACCGGGACCGAGCGCCTCCGCTCGGCCCGCGACACGCCGTTACCGCTCGAATCCATGGGCGGACGACCGCTGCATAGACGACACCTTGCCGCTCGGCTTCCAACCCTCGTCGTTGACCACCGAGGAGTCCGTGTGTTCTTAGGCATCAATTACAACGGCATGCACGACAGCTCTGTATGTCTAGTGGGCCCCGACGGCACCATTCAGTACGCCGTCAGCGAGGAACGCTTCTCGCGCGTCAAACAGGACGGGCGATTTCCGTACCGCTCCCTCGCCGACATCGACCTTGGGCAGGTTCAGGCGATCGGAGTGCCGTACCTGGACTCTCCCGGCAAAGTCGTCGCCAGCGACGACGTCTTCCGAAATGTCATGGCACCGGGGACCGGAGATGGCGTGGGCGACTTCCCTGTGATATGGCGAGAACGGCTCGCGGCCCTCGGCCGGCCGCTCGAGTTCTTCGACCACCACGAGATGCACGCCTATTCCGCGTATGTCCTCTCAGGGCACTCCGAGGCCATCGTTCTGACGTCTGACAACGGCGCGTACACCTGCCCGGTCACCTCGGCCGTCTTTCACGTCCGGCCCGGGGCCATCGAGCGAATCGCGGCCGCCGGCTTTGGAGAACTGGATACGCTGGCCTCGCTGTACACCGACGTCACCGCACTGCTCCGGTTCACTCCTTGCAAACACGAAGGCAAGGTCACGGGTCTCGCCGCACGCGGGACGCCGCGGGCCGAATGCCGCCGGGACCTATGGCGGTTGCACCGGCAGATGCGCAAGCCCCCGAAGGCTTACGGATGGATCGGTATCTTCGAGGAAGACGTTCCGCCGTTCTACGAGCCGAACCACCATCAGATCGCGCAGTACCGCCGGCAGTTGCCCTATGACGACGCCGACATCGCCCGAGCCGCCCAGGACATCCTGGAAGAGAAGATCGTGGCGATCGTCCGGTGGATCGGGCAGCACTGTGGGAAAGACCTGCCGCTGCTGCTCTCCGGCGGGGTGTTCGCGAACGTCAAGGTCAACCTGGAGATCGCACGCCTTGGGTTTCGCAGCATCTTCGTCTGCCCGCCGATGGGTGATGAGGGCCTGGCGATCGGAGCCGCCCGGGCCGCGTTCGACCGACACGCGGTGACCGCGCCGGTCCGGCGATCGGCGGCGGCGCGCTTGAGGCCGGCCCGCGACACGGTGGCTCTCGGTCCAAGGCCGTGTGAGGACGCGTCGTCGTTGCTGCGGGAAGCAGGCCTGGTCCACCACCGCCTCACGCCGTTGGACGCCGGCCGCATGTTGAGCAACGCCCTGGTCGCGGGGCAGGTGGCGGCCGTGGTCCGCGGCCCCCAGGAGTTCGGGCCGCGCGCCCTCGGCCTGCGGTCGGTCCTAGCGGGCGCGGCGGACGCGTCGCTCAACGATCGGCTGAACGCGAAGCTGCGACGGACCGAGTTCATGCCCTTCGCGCCGATCCTCCGGGCGGAGCGCTTCGCCGACGTCTTCGAGTTGGATGCCCTACCGACCGACGTCGAGGATTGCGGGCGGTTCATGACGATCTGCCTCCCGGTGCGCCCGTGGGTGGCTGAGAAGTGCCCGGCCGTGGTGCACGTGGACGGAACGGCGCGGCCGCAGGTTCTCCGACGGCAGGACGACCCGTTCCTCTATGACGTACTCGCCGCCTATGAGGAACGCACCGGCCTGCCCATGGTGGTGAACACGAGTTTCAACATCCACGACGAGCCGATGGTGTCGAGCGCGGGCGACGCCGTCGCCGCGTTCCTGATGGCCGAACTGGACTTCCTGCTCGTCGAGGACTGCGTGGTGCGACTGGCCGAGAACCCCCACGCCCGGCACTTGGCTCGGCTGTTGCGCCGGCAGGACGGCGCCGTGGCCAAGGCACGGCACGCCGCGCTCAACCGCAGCTTCGGCCGGCAGATCTTCGAGGGGCCCGGCCGGTTCAGATGATCGCCCGGTCGCCCGGGCCGGCGTGGTCGTGGCCGGCCGCCCGGCCTTGGCCCGGGCGTCGCCCGAATCCCCACTCGGCGCGGGCCGGGTACCTGGTGTGAGGTCGGGCCGCAGCGCGGCGCCGTCTTTCGACCGGCGGCCCGCGCGTGCGATCCGCCGAATCGCGACGGGGTTTCCATCGGCCGGGTGGTCGATCTCGGGACCACGAGCCCCTACTCCGAAGCGGGGCGGACCTGCCGAGCTTTGAAACCACCGGCGAATTCGGCTACGGCTTCAAATCGGCCTTCATCCGCTCTTCGAGCTCCTTGGCGAAGGAATTCCACATCCGCACCAGTCCGCGAGCCGCCTCTATCACCATGCTGGCACTATGCGGCGGCAGGCCGTCAACATACTGTGTCCACTTCTCGGCGCCTGCCGTATGCATGCTGAGCCACTTCAACAGAGCTCTCCCCGATTCGGTCGAACGAATCGAGGGATCTTTTCTGAGAAGCTCGAGAATGATCGTCGGCTGGCGCACCTGAGCGCGCACCGTGACTCGCGGCACGGCCGAGCCGAGCTGCAGCTGCGACACCGGGCCCTCGCCCGCGTTGTGTTTCCGCGTGACACCTCTATGCCGCCTGGACGGTACCGGATCCTCGCCTCGCTCCACCCGGGCGCGTACGTCGCGCGCCGTGCCCGGAGAGATGCCCGCTTCCTTCGCTATCTGACGCAGCGATGCCGTGGGCTTCCTGGCGATCACCTCGCCCGCCCGCCTGCGCCCTTCGGCCGCTTCGAGCGGGCGCATACGGCCGTCCTGGCCGATTCTCGTGTTCGACCGGCCGGATTGCCCGGTCGCACGCCGACGAATGGCTCCCACCGTGCTGGCGGAAAGTCCGGCTATATTCGCGATTTTGCGATCCGACCAACTCGTATGAGCGTTGAGCAGACGCTCGGCGGCCGCAGTGCGGTCCCGCAAGGTGAGCGGCAGACCATGCTCGATGTTCAGACGCACGGCCAGGATGAATGCGGCTTCCTCGTCACCGTCGAAGAAGCTCGCCTCGATTTCTCGTTCGCATCTGAGCTCGGCCGCGCGCAACCTGTGCATCCCATCGATCACCTGCATGCTCTGGCGGTGCACTAAGATCGGCGGCAGCGGCTGCTCCGTCTGGGCGAGAAGTTCGATGTGCTTGCGGTCCTGACCGGACAATCGCGGGTAATCACCATCACGCAGTGAGCTCAGCGCAACGACCTCTGTGGGAAGGCGGCTTATATCAAGATATTCGGCGTTTGCACTCAGCTGGATCCGATCGGAATATGGATGACTATGGGATTCGGCGCTTGAAGTCACTCATCTCTCCACGAACACCAAGGCTCAACAGCGAATCGGCGGTCATTCGCTCATCGCTGAGCTGACCGGCCTGGGAGGGTGCACGGCTGGTGGGCTATATCCCCCTTCTCGATCAACGCGTTCTGCATTCTCTCGTCCGCCGAACTGCGGCCACGCGCCATCGCCCCGTGTCGAATGATCTGCCCCGGGCAGAGAGCGGTTGCGCGGTCTTGCCGAACGGAACGGAGCCAGGGCGGTCCATGTGGTCACTGATAGTCGACTCGCCGCTCGATTTCCCTGGAAGCGCCAACGCTCACATTCCCCGTGTCGGGCGGCGTCTTGTCCAAGCATGGGCACCTGGCCCCGGACGCCGCTCCACTGTGCATCGCGTGACCTCTGACGACTAAGAGCGATACATCAAGTGATGTCTATAGTAAAGTAGATGAGTTGAATCATGTCAACCGTCTTATCAGCCGCCCTTGCACGGGGCGGTCTCCCCCGCCGCACGTAGGATATTTCGCAGGTCACGCGAATTGTCGGGGATCGCAGAGGGCACGCACCCGGCCGATTCGTGCCGTGGCTCGCCGCGACGCCGCAGGCACGTGTCAATGGAACGTGAACCGGCCTCGGATGGGCAACGCGATTCCAGACGCCTATATTGATCAGAACTGGTGCAGACAGCTGGTGCCGAAGACCTCGCTGATGAGCAGCGCCGGCGTCCCGCCGATGAAGATCCGGTACTCTCGGCAGGCCCAGCGGTCGGGTCGTTCGCCGTCGAGCGCGTACGCGAGGATCTCCCGGAACGTCTCGATGCGCTGGCGGCGAAGCATCGCTCCGATCGGCTCCCCGGTGCGCAGCAGGCCGTGCCGTAGCTCCTGGGGCAGTGCGCGAGGCACGGCGATGGACCGCGCCTGGACGTACACGGCTCCCGACCGTGCCCCGACCAGCTCGGTACTCCGCGACAGCAGCCGTTCACAGGCGGAGACCTGGAGGAGAGCTCGGGTCCTGTCATCGGGGTCGACGTAGTGCTGGTCGATCCGTGCGGCGACGACGGGCTCGTCCACGATGTGCTCCAACAGGGGGGTGACGGTCCCGTCGGTGGTGAGGACGATGCGGCCGAGAACCTCACGATGCCGAAGCCGGCCCGCGAGGGTGGGGCCCGTCTTCTCCGCGGGTGTCATGCCTGTTCCTCGGCGGTGACGAGCCCGGCGGGATCGACCTGAGCGAGCCTCTTGCCGGTCGCCGACCGCGGGATCTCCTTCACCGGTTCGAAGCTTCGCGGGATCTGGTACGGCGCCAACCGCTGTCTGCACCACCCCACCAGCGCGTCGGACGTGATGTCGTTCCGCAGCACGATCCGTGCGACGGGCACCTGTCCCCTGGCCTCGTCGGGGGCCGCGAGTACCTGTACGTCGACGATGTCGGGGTGGGTGGTCAGCACCCGTTCGATCTCCTCCGGGGTGACCTTCTTCCCCGCGATGTTGATCACGGTGGACATGCGGCCCACGAGCCGCAGTGCGCCCTCCGGGCCCACCGTTTCGGCCAGATCGCCGGTCGGATACCAGCCATCCGCCGCCGCGAGCGGCTCCACTCCCCCCGCGCCCAGCCGCCCGGCCGCCAACGACGTGGTCCTGAGCTGGAGTTCGCCGGCCGTAGACGTCGCATCGAGCGGGACGACACGGGCCTCCACCCCAGGCAGGGGTTCGCCGATGAACCCGGTGTCCTCGGTTCCCGTGACCCGCGTGAGAGTGACGGCACCCGCCTCCGAGGACCCGTAGCAGTTGTAGAAGGCGAAGGTGCATCGCCTGGCGACGCTCCCGGCCACCCCCGGAGCGAGGGGCGCCCCCGCGGACACGCCCGACCGCAGACCGGCCAGCCCTGCGGCCAGGTCGTCGCGGCCCTGTTCGAGAGACCGTGCCAGGAGGCCGTAGTGGGCGGGTAGCGCGATGAGCGTTCTTGCTCCCAACTCGCGAACGGCACGCACGAGCTGGGACGGCACAACGTGCGCGGCGCAGGAACGGACCGCCGCACCGGCCAGGAGCGGCGCGAGAAGCCCGTAGTTGAAGCCGTATGCGTGGAAGAGGGGAGCGGATGTGACCACCGGCGCGTCCGAGGCGTAGGCGAGGAAGCCGCCCACGCGCAGGGCGTCCGCGAGCACCGCGCGGGCGGTCCGCACCACTCCGACGGGAGCGCCGGTGGACCCTGAGGTCAGGAACGTCTGCGACCGCGCCGGCAGGCCGGCCGGCGGAGGCGTCCCGTCCCGGCTGTGGCGCAGCCACAGGCGTCCCCCCAGGCAGGCGGTCTCCTCGTGGCCGGGGCGGCGGGCCTGTCCGTCGTGCACCAGCCGGCCGGGGATCGAACCGGGCGACCGGGGGTCGCGGTGGACGAGGGGGACCTCCGCCAGGTCGCACCCCAGAGTGACCACGGCCGTGCCCCAACGGTCGCTCAACTCGCATACCAGTGGCTCTCCCGGGTCCGGGCCGGCGGCCAGGGACGCGGCGAACTCAGCGGCGGCGCGCAGCAGCTCGTCGTAGGTGTGCGTCTCATGGTCGGCGAGAAAAGCGGGGTCGTCAGGGCGCCCGGCCTCGCGAACGGCTTCGTACAGGCTATGGGTACTCATGTGCTGTCCCTTCGTACGAGGTCGGGGAGGTCACACAGCGACGCCAGGTGTGGGGGGCCGTCGGCCGAGGCCCGCAGGCCGGGGACACGGGAGGGGCGGGCCAGGAGCAGTGTGCGCACACCCGCGTCACGGCCCTGCGCGACGTCGGCGGCGCTGTCGCCGACGTACAGCGCCGTGTCGGCGGTGAGGTCGAGCAGTTCCAGGGCGCGTAGCAGTCCATCGGGGGCCGGTTTGGGCCGGTGTGCCTCTTCGCGTGCGACGGTGAGGTCGATCAGCAGGTCGCTCGCGTCGAGTAGTCGTTGGGCGTCGCGCCGCGAGCGTCCGGTGCACACGCCAACGGCGATATCCGCGGCGCGAAGCCGTGCCACGGCCTCGGCGGCGCCGGGCATGGCCGGCACGGACCGGGTGGACAGGGCCGCCCGCAGCGCGGCGCCATAGGCGCTGTCGGCCCGGTCAAGCCGTTCGTCGCCCACCAGCGCTCTGAGGGTGTCCAGGTCGGTGGCCCGCTGGACCGTCGCCAGTGTCGCGGCACTCGGCGCGACCAGGCCCACGGTCACCGCCGCCTGCCTGAGGCTGTGGCGGTGCACGGTCCAGGTGTCCAAGAGCGTGCCGTCGAGATCGAATACCACCCCGCGGATCACGACGGTTCCGCCAGGCCCACGGCCTTCGCCGGCGGGGTGAGCCCTGCGACGGCGAGCATCGAGTTGATCAGACCCAGCGCGAACGCCGCGCCGGACGCCATGCCCAGCCGCATGTCCAGGCCGAGCAGGGGCTTTTGTCCGAGCGCGGCGAGCAGCGGAGCGTGAGCGGGCTCCGTGGACAGGTGCGCGGCGACGATGCTGCCCGCGGCCGTCGGACAGATGCGGACCGCGAGCAGCGCGGCGACGGCGGTGATGGTGCCGTCGATCACGACGACCTGGTGGCGGGACGCTGCCGCGATGACGACACCCACATTTCCCGCGATCTCCAGACCCCCCAGCGCCGCGAGGAGCCGCAGCGGGTCGTCCGGCACCCCGCGTACCCGGAACAGTGCCTGGTCCACCAACTCCCGCTTGTACCGCACCGTTGGCTCGTCCACCCCGGATCCGGCGCCCACCAGCCCCGCCGACGGAACGCCGAGCAGCCGGGCCGCCAGCGCCGCCGCCACGGTGGTATTGCCCACGCCGATCTCGCCCACGCCGATCATGGCCGCGTCGGCCAGTCGCCGTTCACAGTAGGTGGCACCCGCCAGGACGGCCCGGTGCGCCTCGTCGGGCGACATGGCGTCCGCGACGCCGATGTCGGCCGTGCCGGCGGCGACCTTATACCGCTGGTCCCCGACGGCGTCCAGCAGTCCGAAGTCCGCCGTCTCCACCCGCGCGGGGATGCGGGCCGCGATCCGGTTCACGGGGGCCTGGCCGGCGTTGACCAGCCGCAGGACCCGGCCGGTCAGTCCGTGCGGGTGCGCCGACACCCCCCGCGCGGCCACTCCGTGATCGGCGGCGAGGACGCTCACCACGGCGGGTAGCGGTCCCGACGCGTGGGTGCGGCGAACGGCCGCGATCTGGTGCGTCAGCTCATCGAGCCTGCCGAGGCTGCCCGCGGGCCGTGCTTGGGTGCGCTGCCGTACTTCCGAGAGCCGGCGGCTGTACGGGTCAGGGGCCGGGACCCTCGCGCACAGCTGCTCGATGCGGGCCCGATGGTCCAGCGGACCGGGCCCGCCGGCGGCGCCGGAGCCGGAGCCGGAACGCACCGCGTCCGATGTCTCAGGCACGGCCGGTCACCGCCGTCAGCTCGCGAAGCAGTGCGGCGACACCATGGGCGAAACGGTCGTTGGTGAAGCGATCCAGGATCCTGGCCCGCGCCGCGGCACCACGGCGCGCGGCCTCCTCGGGGTCGGCGAAGGCCTCGCGCAGCGCGTCCGCCAGGTCCTGTGGTGCGAGAGTCCGCTTTCCGAGCTCTCCGCCGACGGGCACGGGGTATCCGAAACGGGCGTCGGGCAGGAGTTCCCGCAGCGAGTCGACCGCCGTCGCCACGACCGGCCGTCCGAAGGCCATCATCTCCGCGCACACGTAACAGAAGGACTCCCACAGGCTCGGGACCACGGCCACGTCCGCCACCGACATCCAGCCGAGCGCTTCCCGGCGGGGAACGTCGCCGAGGAAGGTGACGCGGTCCGTCAGGTCCAGCCGGGCCGCGAGGTGCCGCAGCGTCCCCTCCTCGGGCCCCACCCCCACCAGGGCCAGGTGCGGCAGGGCCACCGAGCCGCCGCGTGGCGGCGCGACCGGGCCCATCAGGTGCAGTGCCTCGATCAACTGGGTGAAGCCCTTGACCGGGACGAGCCGGCCGCAGGCGACCAGCAGCGGACGGTCCGGCCCGTCGCCGCACAGCCCGTCGCGCCGCGAGCGCCACCGCGGATCCGCCTGTACCTCGGCGATCTCGGCGGGATCCACGCCCAGGTGCACCAGGCTGTGCGGCGCGAGGCCGTCGGTGTAGTGAGCGGTCACGGCATCGGACAGGGCCTGGCTGATGAAGACGACGTGGTCGCTGTCCTGCACCGCTTTGCGTTCCAGCTGGAGCAGGTGCTCGCGGTCGGCCGTCACTCCGCTCGTGACCCGGTGCGCGTCCCGGTCGTAGGGAGTGATGGCGCGAAAGTCCTGGAGGAGGATGTTGAGGAGGGGGATCGCGTGCCGCCGGGCGAACATGACCGCCTCGGGGAAGCAGAAGAGATCCGGCAGGACGACGGCGTCCGGGCGTCCCAGTTCCGCGGCGAGGTCCTCGGCGGCCCGGTACAGCCGCCGGTGGGCGCGGACGGTCTGGTCCGAGACTCCGGACGCGGTGTTGTAACTGCCGTCCATGGCCGAGCGGTGTACCCGCACCCCCTCGATCTGTTCCCGCCGGTCGGTCCCGGATCGCGGCGCGGTGGTGATCAGGGTGACCTCCCAGCCCGCCGACACCAGACCGACGCACAGGTTGCGGGCCACGGTGCCGGTGCCGCCGATCGTGCTGGGCGGATACTCGCGGGACAGGACGAAGACGCGTCGGCCGTTGGTCATCTGGGCAGCCTGTTCTCTGGTCGGAATCGAGCCGTCCGGTCGTCGGCGTGAAACGCGTGGATCTGTGCGCTGGTCGCGTCGGCCGGGGACCGCCCGCGGGCCACCGCCCTCTCCCACTCGACGATCGCGCACGCGGCCGCCTCAAGGTCGAAGGCGTGGCTCCAGCCGAGTGCGCTCGCGGCCTTCCGCCCGTCCAGCCGGAGCAACTCGTCTTCCACGAAACGTCCGTCGCCCTCCGCCCGGACCGGTACGTCCGCACCGCCGGCGCGCCAGGCCCGGGTCAGGGCCGTCACGAGTTCCTGGACGGTCGCGCCGTCGCCGGGCGGGGCGAAGTTGAACACCTCACCTGGTTCCACCGACCCGTCGGCCAGCGAGGCCGCGAGCAGCAGCAGGCCGTGGACCACGTCCATGACGTGCTGCCAGGGCCGGACGGCCGACGGCCGGCGCAGCTCGATGGGGCGGCCGTCGCGCAGTGCGGCCATGACGTCGGGCACCAGGCGGCGGGGGGCGTGATCACCGCCGCCGATGACGTTGCCGAAACGTACGGAGGCCGCACGTACCGAGCCGCCCTCGTGCCGGAACAGGGATCCGTACGCCTCGAAGATCAGCTCGGCGGCGGCCTTGGAGACGCTGTACGGGCACCCTCCGCCGATCTCGTCCACCTCGCGGTACGGCCAGGGCCATTCCCTGTTCCGGTAGCACTTGTCGGATGTCACGTGGACCAGCACGCCCGGCCGGCAGAGCCGCGCGGCTTCCAGGACGTTGACGGACCCGCCTGTGTTCGTCGTCAGGGTGCCCCAGGGGTCGGCCAGGCCGACGCTCACGAGGGGCTGCGCGGCGAGGTGGAACACGACGTCGAAGTCCCGTGCCGCCATCGCCCGTTGCACCGACGCGAAGTCTCGGACGTCCCCGGCGGTCCCCTTCACGCCGAGATCGCCGAGAACGGCACCGCCCCCTGGGGTGCGCTCGCCGTCCAGGGCGAAGCCGTCGACCTGGGCCCCCAGGTGCAGCAACGTCATGGACAGCCACGTGCCGATGAAGCCGGTGTGCCCGGTGATCAGTACGTTCTTCCCCTCCCAGGCGTGCGGGTGACGGCGGCTCAGATCGGTTGCAGCCATGGGCACCCCTTCTGGTGGATCAGCGTCTCCACGTCGATGAAGTCCTTGTAGGTGTCGAAGGGCAGCCACAGCCCGTCGTGGAGGACGGCGTGGACGGCCCCGCGCGCCACCAGCAGAGGAATCACCTGCTGCTCCAGGTCGATGTCCGGCGAGAGCACGTCGAACAGTCCGGGGGCGCACATGAAGTACCCCGCCGAGATGAGCGCGGGCTGCAGCGGTTTCTCCTCGAATCCCGTGACCGCCATCGTGGCGTCGACCGAGAGTTCGCCGTAGCGCGAGCGCACGCGAGTCGCGGTCAGGGTGAGCAGCCCGCCTGCCGCGCGGTGCCGGCGGGCCAGCGCGCCGAGGTCGAAGTCGGACAGCACATCGCCGTAACCGAGCAGGAAGGGGCCGTCGCCGATGTGCTCCCTGGCCTGCAGGAGCCGCAGGCATTTCCCGGCCCAGGGTCCGCCGTCGACCAGTGTGACCCGGGTGCCGCCGGCCTCGAAGCGGTGCCAGCCGGCACCTGCCCGCACGTCGTGGGACCGGACGCGGAACTCGTGGAGGAGCAGGTCCTCCACGGCCTCGGCGCCGTACCCGACACACAGCACGAAATCGGTCAGCCCGAAGGCCCGGTAGTAGTCCAGCACGTGCAACAGCAGCGCCCGTCCGTCGGGAAGGGGCCGTAACGGCTTGGGGACGTCGTCATCGTCGGCGCGCTGGCGCAGCCCGAGTCCTCCGCACAGCAGGACGACCGGCGGTGGTGCGGTTCCGGGGAACGCGCTCATGACGCCGCCGCCTTGCGCACGACGAAGTCCCCCAGTACCAGCAGGTCCATTCCCGTGCTCAGGAAGCATCGGACCGCTTCCTGGGCGGTCTCCACGATCGGTTCCTCGTTGTCGTTGAAGGAGGTGTTGAGGAGCACAGGCACCCCGGTCACCTTGTCGAAGGCGGTCAGCAGACCGTGCAGCTTCGGGTTGAGTTCCGCCGTCACGGTCTGGAGCCGGGCCGATCCGTCGACGTGCGTCACCGCGGGCACGACCTTCTGCTTCTCCTCCCGTACGGCCGGCACGAGCAGCATGTACGGCGTCGGCACCTCCGAGGTGAAGAACTCGCCCTGCCGCTCCTCGAGCACCACAGGCGCGAAAGGGCGGAAAGGCTCGCGATGCTTCACCTTGGCGTTGATGCGGTCCTTCATGTCCGGCCTGCGGGGATCGGCGAGAATGCTCCGGTTCCCGAGCGCCCGGGGGCCGATCTCCGACCGCCCCTGGAACCAGCCGGTGACGGCTCCGGCCGCCAACTCCTCCGCGACATGGACGAAAAGGTCGTCGGGGCGCGACACCCGCAGCCGGTCCCCGTGGGTGGCGAGAGCGGCCCGCATCTCGGTCTCGGTGTAGAGGCGTCCGAGGTAGGGAGAGAAGGCCTCGGGAGAAGGGATCCAGGAGCCGTGTCCTTGGCCATAGGTGGCGTGCAAGGCCGCACCAAGCGCCGTGCCGTGGTCGCCGGCGGCCGGCACGATGTGCAGCTCCTCGAAGGGGGTCTCCTGGAGGATCTTGAAGTTGGTGACGCTGTTGAGCGCGACGCCGCCGGCCAGGCACAGGGTGCGCGCACCGGTGCGGGCGTGCAGCCAGCGGGCCAACTCGAGCACCACGTGCTCGGTCGCCGCCTGCACGGCGTAGGCGACGTCGGCCCGCACCTCGTCCTGGGCCTCGGCGTTCCCTGCCCGCTTCAGCTCTTGCGCGATCAGTGCCAGCAGCCGGTTCAACTGACGCGTGGACTGGCGGAATTCGCCGTCATCGAGGTGGTACAGCTCGGCCACTTCCTTGACATAGCGCGCCGTGCCGTACGGGGCGAGCCCCATCGTCTTGCCGGGCGCACCCATGCCGCCGCTCGTGAAGAAGCCGATGGCCTTGGACACCGCCTCGTACATGCCGCCGATGGAGTCCTCGTAGGTGTCGTCCAGGCGGCGCGCCGCCGTCCCCAGGCGTCCGTGCAGCGCTCGCACCACACGCAGACCCGAGCCGTCGCCGGTGTAGAAGGTGATGGTCTCGCCGAACCGCTCGCCGTTTCGCGTGATCTCGGATCCGCGGCCGTCCATGACGAGCACGGCGGACCGCTCGAAGGGTGAGGTGTAGAAGGTGCTGGCCGCGTGCGACAGATGGTGGCCGATCCAGGTGACGCGGTCCTTGAACCGCAGCGCGTAGACCCGGTTGAGCAGGTCGTTGGCGACGATGAGGTCGACGTCGCCGGGTGAGGCGTCCGCCTCCGCCAGCACGTAATCCGCGGCCAGACAGCGCTGAAGCCGTGGGCCGAGACCGAAGGCCGCCTTCTTGCGGGTCAGGCGCTCTTCCTCCACGGCCGAGACGACACGGCCGTCCTGAACGAGGCAGGCGCAGAAGTCGTGATGAGATCCCCCGAGGCCCAGTATGCGCACGGGTCGGTCCCCTTCCATCAGATGTCCATCAGATCCGTAGGAGGGTGCAGGCCCAGTGCATGCCGTTGCCCGTGCTGGTCAAGGCGACCACGTCGCCCTCGCGCACCTCGCCCCGCGCGAGCTTCTCGCCGAGGGCGAACATCTGGTCCGCGCATCCGAAGTGGCCGTGGTCCAGCGAGATCTCGGCGTTCGTGCGGTCCAGCGGGATGCCGAACGCTCTGGCGAACTCCTGCATGCCTTTGCGGCTTCCGTTCATGTGCAGGATGTGACGCAGTGATTCGGGGGGCACCGATGCCCGCTTGCACGCCTCCTCCACCACCGCGCGCAGGTTCTGCCTGCTCAGGCGGGCGACCCGGATCGTCGCCCGCACGTCGTGCCCGAGGAACTCGTCCATCAGTTCCGCGGGATTGCGCAGTTGTCCCGGTGGCTCGGCTCCCTCGGTGAACGGCCGGGCGGCCCCTCCCCCGCGCAGGTGGCTGAAGTCGGCGTAGCGCCCGTCGGTGATGACTTCCGTGGTGAGCCAGCGGTTGCGGGGATGGCCGCGCACCAGGACGGCCGCGGTCGCACCGTCGGAGGAGACCGCCGGGCTGGAATCCATGCGGTTCCAGTACGCCTCGCAGACCCGGTTGGCCGCGACGAGCAGGGCAACGCGGTAGTCGGGGTGGGTGGCGAACTTCCCGGCCACGGTGTCGAAGGCGGCCACCCCGCTGGCGCAGGCCTGATTCACCAGGACCGACTCCGCACGGTGCGCCCCGAGCTTGTTCTGTGTCGAGGCGGAGGGGTCCCAGTACAGGTGCTCGGGAATGTCCGCCACGGCCAGGACCACCAGGTCCACCTCGCCCGCCGCCAGACCGGCGTCCGCCAGCGCCCGCCGTCCCGCCGCGGCGGCGAGGTCGGTCAGACCCGTGTCGTCGGGGGCTCTGTGGAAGGTACGGAAACCCCAGTTGCGGACTCTGAGCCTCTCGTGGGTGTAGTCCGGCGCCGACTCCTCGACCGAGCGGGGTTCCCCGAGCGCGTTGCCGAGAGCCGCGATTCCGAAGACCGCGCTCATTTCACGTGTGCCTCCGTCCCATCACCCGTTCCACATACGCCCGGCGTGACTTGGCCAGGAAATACTCACCGGAGGTGATCTCGGGGTGCCGTGGCGGGTCGTCGGGGCCCACGCAGGAGGGAATGGCCGTGATGACGGCCTGCGGATCGGGCTGGTAGAAGAAGGCGATCGAGATCCGGTCCCGGTGCGACTGATCACGCGGTGGATTCACGACCCGGTGCACGGTGCTCGCCCAGCGGTCGTTGGTCCATCGCGTCATGAGCTCGCCGAGGTTGACGACGAAGGACCCTTCGATGGGCGGCACGTCGAGCCAGCCGCCCGACGGGTCGCGGACCTGGAGCCCGCCCGGGGCCTCGTCCTGGTACAGGACGGTGACGGCGCCGAAATCGGTGTGCGGTTCGTTGCGGAACGTGCCGGGCGGCGTGGCCGTCTGGGCCGGATAGTAGTTCACCATCAGTGGTGTCATGTGGCGGGCGAACTTGTCGTCGAACCAGTCCTCGGGCAGGGCGAGGGCCAGGGCGAACAACCGCATGATGTCCAGGGCCAGTCGCTCGACCTCGGTGTGGTAGGCGAGGTAGCTCTCCCGGAAACCCGGGATGGCCGGCCAGCGGTTGGGGAAGAGCAGGGCGGGGTCCGGGGGTGCTCCGTCCCTGTCGAGGGCGCGCTCGCCGAAACGCGTGGCCGAGTACATCTCCAGTCGCGAGTAGCCGCCGTAGCCCCGCTGCAGGGGGTCGGTGGGATCGCGCTCGACCCGCGCTTTCCGCTCCCGCTCCTGACCGAAGAACGTCCTGCTCGATCGGTACAAGGCGGAAACGGTGCCGGCGGACACCGAGTGGCCCACGACCACCAGGAACCCGCTGCTCTCGCAGGCCTTTCCCACGGCCCGCGCGACGGAGGCCCGGCGGAGCGGGTCAGGAGGAGCGTCGAGGCCCAGGTCGACGACGGGTACATAACCGTCCATGAGCGTGGCGTCGCCGGTCCGGAAAGGTTCGGCGGAACGCGGGGCGTCGGGCACGTGCTTAAGTCCCTTCGGGAGGCGGAGAGGAGACTCACCAGGCCACGGGCAGGACACGCAGGCCGTAGACGAGCATGTCCTCGAGGAACTCGAGGCCGGCTCGCGGATCGCCGGCCAGCCGCAGCGCCGGAAGTCTCCCGAAGAGCTCGACGACGGCTCGCTGGACCTGCGCCTGACTGACGGCGCTGCCGAGGCAGTGGTGTGCGCCATGGCCGAATGCCAGGTGGGTCCGGGTCTCGCGGGTGATGTCGAAGGTGTCGGGTTCGGCGAACACGGCGGGATCGCGGTTGGCCGACGCCAGGTGCACGATGATGGCGTCGCCCGCACGAATGCGCTGACCGGCCAGTTCGGTCCCACGGGTCGCCACCCGCGCCGCCCCGTGCTGGACCAGCGTCCAGTAGCGGAGCGCTTCGGTGACGGCGGGCTCGGCCCACCGCTCGGGATCGGACCGCACCAGGTCGCCCTGGGCGGGATCGCGTAGCAACGACAGCACGGTCAGGGACAGCAGTCCCGCGGAGGTCTCCTGCCCGGCGATGACCAGGAGGTTGGCGACACCCACGGCCTCCTTCAGGGTGAGGCCGTCCTCGGTGGGCTCCGCGCCGTCGTCCGGCACGGAGGCGGCCAGATCACTGAGCAGATCGTCCCCCGGGTCGCGCTTCTTTTTCAGCAGGAGCTTTTCCAGGTAGCGGTTCAGCCGGCCCGCCGCAACCGCCCTCTGCGCCTGAGTGACGTCGTGCCGCTGGAGGTCGCGTGTGCGATCGAGGAAGAAATCGAGGTCTTCCAGCGGGGTGCCGAGGATCTCCGAAGTGCTCAGGCCGGACAGGGGCACGGAAACGGACGCCACGAGATCGCCGGGACTGCCCGCCTCACGCATCGCGTCGACCACCCCCGCCGCCGCCGCGGTCATGGCCGCGCCTCGTGCGCGTACCTGGGCGGCGGTGAAATGCGCCGCCACCGTGCGGCGCAGCCGAGTGTGGTCGGGCGCGTCCATCGCCAGGAAATGCCCGGGCACCGGGCGCTTGGAGAACAGGGGGAAGGCGGGATAGCCGGGGCAGGTGGGGTCGGAACTGAAGGTCACGCCGTCCGAGAGCACGGCCCGCGCCGTCCGATGGCCCGTCACCAGCCACGCGTCGCCGCCGTAGGCGAGGCGAACCCGCAGCGGAGCGCCGTCCTCACGGGCCTTGTAGGCGGCCGGCGGCGCGAATGGATCCTCGCGTTTCAGCGGGAAGAGCAAGACGTACCCTTCTGTTCACGAACTGCGGCAGCTCAGTGGACGGGCGAGCATGGCGGTGGAGGAGAGTGCCTCCGCGGCGCGGTCCAGGCCGACGTGCAGGGAGCGGGAGAGCCGCTCGACATCGTCACGCTCGTAGACCAGGGCCGGTGCCAGCTGCACACAGCCGGGCCCCATTGACACCAGGGCGCCCGCCGCGCGGATCTCCGCCGCCACCAGGGCCACGGCCTCGGCCGCCAGCTCCTCACCGTCCACGGCGAGCCGCAGCGCCCGGAAGCACCCGACACCGTCGCCCTCGGTGACCAGGACGTGGCCGGCCAGCTCCGCCAGCAGGTCGTCCAGCCAGTGCGTGACGGCCGCGGCGCGCTCGAGCGCCCTCAGCCGCTCCATCTCCTCTAGGGTCGCCAGGATCGCCGCGCAGGATGCGGGCACTCCCGCCTGCGTCTCCGCGTGGGCCAGCACGGCGTCCCGCCGCTCGAAGACCTCGCAGATCTGATGGGAGACCGCGACCGTCGCGACGGCGCACGTCCCGTTCGTGATCCCTTTCGAGGCCAACAGCATGTCGGGCCTGCCGGGCCAGGCCTCGGAGGCGAAGTATCGCCCGGTACGTCCGAACCCGGTCGCGACCTCATCCGCGACCAGGAGGAACCCGTACTCGTCCCGCAGCCGGCACAGGCCGGCGACCATCTCGGCCGGCAGCGGATACGCGCCTGTACCGAGCACCGGTTCGACCACGACGGCCGCCACGCGCTCACCCTCCCGGCCGAGCAGGTCGACGAGCTCGGCGGGGTCTTCGTGGCCGACGTGCCGGATGTGCCGCCGGTCGACGCCGTAGTAGCTCTGGCCGAGCGGCGTTCCGGTCAGTGCGTGGCTGCCGTACGTCAGTCCGTGGTAGCTGCCCTTCAACCCCACGACGATCCTGCGTTGGAACTGACGTTGCAGTGCCCAGTACTGGCGGGCCAGCTTCATGGCGAGGTCGTTGGCGGCGCCACCCGACGTCGAGAAGACGATGCGGCCGAAATGACGTGGCCCGAACAGATCGAGGAGTGCTCTCGACGCCTCCACGGCCGCCCGGTGGCCGCCCCTGAAGAGAGTCAGATACGAAGCGTCCAGGAGTGCCCTGTGGATCTCCTCAGCGATTCTCCGGTTCCCGTATCCCAGGTTCGCGTTCCACAGACCGCTCGTGGCGCACTGCCTCCAGACGCCATCCGAGAAAAGAACCCGGGTACCTTCGGCCCGCACCGCGGTAGCCGTTTCCAGGCCGAAGGAGCTGGGCGGGTTCAGCAATTCCCACAAGGGGTATCTGTCGCTTTCGACAGGCACGGGAATCTCCGTTTCCCAATTGAGTGGCCCTGCGTTGACGGCCGGCCGGCCGATACACGAGCGCCGGTACCGCGACGTGTGGATGGCGACGGGGATGTCGAATCGTTTGAGACATCGAATGTTGACATGCACCTAATGTCGCAGTCAAGGGATGTATTCGCCTCGGCCGAGGACCGACGTATGCTCCGCGGTTCGGAGGTTTGCCGTCCGTTGTGCAACCGTCCAATCCGTTCACTTGAACACAAGCATCGGCCGGGGCGCGCCGGCGGCGGGCCCGAGAGGAGCCGTACGCGATCGCGCGGCCGTGACCTGCGACGACACGCCACATCGTGGCGGCATGCGAGAACCACTCCGGCGAGTTCAGATTACCGATTCGCCGGACCGGACGTGATCCGGAGCCTTGACGCGAGCCGTTACGAGAGCAAGGATGATAAATCACTGGCGAATCGTTTCAATCGGTCGCGCGCCGCACCTGCAATCCTGCCTCAGTCACCTAACAGCACCTCGGGAGGGGCGGTATGCCTGAACGTGAACAAATCATCAAGACCGTGACCGCTCATCTGTCCGGAATTCTTCCCGGCATGAGCGTCGAGAATCCTGATATCGACAAGGATCTACGCGACTTCGCCGAGTACGACTCACTGAGCATTCTGGAAGTCCTGGTATGGCTGGAATCCGAATTCTCGTTGTCCATTCCGGACGAGGAGTTGATAGTCGACAATTTCAGCTCGGTCGGAAAGATGGTTGACTATGTCATCGCCCACCGGTAGCCGCTGCATCGGACTGGATGATGAGCATCTTCACTCTCGGCGATCTCCTCGCCCACCGGGCCGTGACGAGAGCGACGGACACGGCGGTCGAAGTCGGCGAGGCGACGATCACGTACCGGCGGTTGCACGAATCGGCCTGTGACTTCAGCCGTCGGCTCGTCCAACGTGGCATCAGGCCGGGCGATCGCGTCGCGATCCACCTGCCGCGCTCGTTCGAGATGCTCGCCTGTTTCTTCGGGGTGACGCGCTTCGGCGCGGTCGCGGTCATCGTCAACAGTTCGCTGCGTGAGCGCCAGATCGAGCACATCATTCAGCACAGTGGCGCGCGGCTCGTGGTGACCGACACGCGGCTGAGGAGCCGGATGAGTCCCACCCTCCAGCGCCCCACCCTCCTGGTGGATGAGGCGGTGACCGCGGAGAGCCGGTCGGCGGAGGCGTCGAGTCGTCCCATCGGACGAGATCTGGCCGCCTTGATCTATACCTCAGGGTCGACAGGTCTCCCCAAAGGTGTGATGGTCACCCACGCCAACCTCATCGCCGGTGCCCGCATCGTGGCCGACTACCTCGGCCTCACTCCGGCCGACCGGACCCTGGCCTTGCTCCCCTGGAGCTTTGACGCCGGCCTGAACCAGCCCTTGGCCACCTTCTGGGCGGGCGGAACACTGGTCATCGACGGCTCGCCGTTCGCCCCGCATCTGTGCCGCACGCTCAAGGCCGCGCGGATCACCGGGCTGGCCGGAGTGCCCCCGTTGTGGGAGATGCTGGTCAGGCCGCCCTCTCCGTTCCTCCGCATGGAGTTGCCGGATCTGCGATACCTCACCAACACAGGCGGGCACCTCCGTCCGGAGACACTGGCCAGGATCCGGGCCGCCCACCCTCGGACATCGGTCTACCTCATGTACGGCCTGACCGAGGCGTTCCGCTCCACCTACCTGCCGCCCGAGCTGATCGACGCCCGCCCCGGCTCCATGGGGCGCGCCATTCCCGACACCGAGATCCTGGTGCTCGACGAGGCGGGCCGGCCCTGCGCACCCGGCGAAACAGGCGAACTCGTCCATCGGGGCCCCACCGTGGCCGCCGGCTACTGGAAGGACCCGGAGGCCACCGCGAAGGTCTTCCGGCCCCATCCCTTCGCCGTCCGCGGCTCGGCCCCCGAATACGTGGTGTATTCAGGCGACTACGTACGCAGGGATGAGGAAGGATTCCTCTATTACGTCGGCCGGCGCGACGAGCAGTTCAAGTCTCGTGGATTCCGGGTGAACCCGATGGAGATCGAGGCCGGACTGCTCGCCTCCGGACTCGTGGCGGAGGCCGTGGTCTTCCCCGACGGGCAGGTCGGAGACGACACCAGGATCACCGCCGTGGTGGTGCCCAATGACCCCGAATCGTTCACGGTCGAGGTCCTCGACTCCTACTGTCGTTCGGCGCTGCCGGTCCACCAGCACCCGCACCGGTTCGCCGTCCTCGACAGGCTGCCCCGCTCGAGCTCGGGCAAGGTGGACCGGATGGCGGCCAGGGCGAACGCGGCCGCCCATACCCCGGTCGGACCGGCCCAAGGACCGCACCCGCCGGACGGAGGGGCGCCCTAGTGCCGGCCGACGAGGAGGAACGCCTCGCTCAGCCGCTGGAACGCTTCGCGCGACTCCATGCCGAGACCGTGCGGCGATCGGGACGACGGCTGCTCGACCTTTCCTACCCCAACCCCCGCGTCGACCGGGACACCCGCGCCTACGACCTGTTGCGCGGGCTGGTGCCGCTCGTCCCCCAACAGGACTTGCAGTACACGCCTCTCGGAGGAGGGACGATCGTCCGGCGCAGGGTCGCCTCATCCTTGGCGCGCCGGCTCGGCGTACCCCTCGGCCACCGCGACGTGCTCCTCACCCCCGGCGCCACCGCCGCACTGATCGTGGCCCTGACAGCGCTGTTCCGGCCCGGTGACGAGGTGCTGATCGTGACGCCCTGCTGGATGGACTACCCGCTCTACCTGCACCGGCTGGGGGCGAAGATCACGCTGGTGCCGTCCGGCTCCGACAAACGCATCCCCGTGGAGCGGGTGGCGGCTTCGATCGGGCCGCGGACGGCCGGCCTGATCCTCGGTCAACCGGCCTGCCCCACCGGCGTGGTGCACACCGCCGCGGAACTGGCGATGCTCGCCGACGTACTGCGCGCGGCGGCCGCCCGCTTCGGCCGGCACGCGGTGCTCGTGAGCGACGAAGCACATCGTGATCAGGTCTGGGGCGATGCGGAGTTCACCAGTCCGATGCGGCTGTATCCGCACACGGTGAGTGTGTACTCCTTCGGAAAGGCATGGTCCCTCCAGGGCCAGCGCACCGGTTATCTGGCGTTGAGTCCCAGCATGTGCCACCACGACGACGTGGCGGTCCGGGCGGAGCGAGCCATGCGCTCCACGGGGACCTGCGCCCCCACGGCGCTCATGCAGCGGCTGATTCCGCAGATCGTGGATCTGGAACCGGACCAGGGATCACTGCGCCGGGATCAGACCCGGATCCGTGCCGAGTTGGAGCGACTCGGCTACCGCATCGTGGCCGGGCAGGCCACCGCGTTCGTGTACATCCACTGCCCCGACGGAATCGGCGACTGGGAGTTCGCGACCAGACTCGCCGGCCAGAACCTCCTCGCCATGCCGTCGGAGGTCTTCCACGACGCCGGACACGTCCGACTCGCCCTGAATGTGGACGCCGAACGCTTCCCTGAGATCGGCCGGCGACTGTTGGCCGCGGCCCCTCCCCCAAGCCCGTAGGAGAAGATGTGAACACCGTGAGCCACGCGGGCCGGTCAGTGACGGACCGGCTGGAGGAGTTCGTGAGGGAACTCGGCCGCGTCGCCGAGGATGACGGCGACTTCAACCGGCAGGTGCACCTCTTCCAAGCCGGCTACCTGGACTCCCTCGGTGTGGAGTCGCTCATCGTGTTCATCGAGGACGAATTCGACATCGAGCTGAGCGACGAGTCCTTGAACAGTCCGGGCTTCTCCACCATCGACGGGATCAGCGCGATCATCGACGCCGAGCTGCGAGCGAAGGGAGGCGCTCATGCCCGCGAGCCGCGAACCGTACGGGGAGAACAGCAGTAGGACCGCCGACGGCGCGCGGCCGGCTCACCGGCCCGAGGAAAGAGTTCTGGTCCCGTGGATCTGAGTCTTTTTTATTTCTCGAACGATGCCCAGCTGCCGGCCGAGGACCGCTACCGCCTCGTGCTCGAAGGCGCCCGCTTCGGCGATGCCCGCGGATTCACTGCCGTTTGGACGCCAGAGCGGCATTTCCATCGGTTCGGTGGCATCTATCCGAACCCCGCGGTCACCAGCGCCGCGCTGGCGAGCGTCACCGGCCGCATTGACATCCGCGCGGGCAGCGTGGTGGCTCCGTTGCACCACGTTTCGCGGATCGCCGATGACTGGGCCGCGGTGGACGCCCTGGCCGGGGGCCGGGTCGGGCTGTCCCTGGCCTCCGGTTGGCACAAGGGCGACTTCGTGCTCCGACCCGACGCCTACCAGGACCGCCAGCGCGCGACCGTGGAGTACGCCGACAGGCTGCGCCGGCTGTGGCGGCAGGCCCGGCCGTCCCGAGGCGACCTTCCGATGTGGTTCTCCACCGGAGGAAGCCCAGGGACGCTCAAGGCCGCGGCCCACGCCGGAGTGGGGGTCCTCACCCATCTGGCGAATCAGAGCGCCGCGGAGCTCGCTGCCCGTATTGCCGAGTATCGCGCCATGTACGCGGCGTGCGGGCACCGCGGCCGCGGGCACGTCGTGCTGATGCTCCACACCTATCTCGACGAGGATCTCGCGGCGGCCGAGGAACAGGTGCGGGATCCTCTCGAGCGCTACCTGATGAGCGCGCTGGGGCTGTTCCACGGCGACACCACCTCACAGGGCCGGCCGCGGGGTGAGGCCAGGGCCAGGCTCGCCGTCCGACCCGCCTACGAGCGTTACGTCCGGCAGGGCGCCGGGCTCTTCGGCTCGGTGGACCAGGCGGTTTCCACCGTGCGCGGCTACCAGGAAATGGGGGTGGACGAGATCGCCTGCCTCATCGACTTCGGCGTCCCGGTGCGGCACGTGCTGCGTGGCCTCGAGTACCTCGACGAACTGCGCCTGCGGGTGGCCGGCTTGACGACGTCGTCCGCGCGGCCGGCCAACGGATACCGGGGAACGGGCGTCCTTCGGACAGAGGAGGGTCATTGACCCCGCGAACGCCCAGCGCGGATCTGCGTGCTTTCGCCGATGTGGACCTGGCCGCCGATCCGGCGGCGCTGGTCCGGGCACTGGACGTCGGAAAGGCGTCGCCCGGAATGCGCGCGGTCGGCGACATGATCATGCGGCAGCTCCGGCTCGACGACGCTCGATCCGTGATCGACATCGGCTGCGGCCCCGGAATCGACATCCTCACGATGGCGGCACGCGTGCCCGAGGGAGTGCGCGTCGTAGGGGTCGACCACAGCCACAGCATGATCGCGGAGGCGCGTAGACGGGCGGCGGACGCGGACGCGTCGGTCTCTTTGACCGTCGCCAGTGCCACCGACCTTCCCTTCGACGACGGCGATTTCGACCGCGCCCGCATCCAGAGCCTGTTGCTGCACATCCCCGACGCGCGGCAGGCGGTCGGCGAGGTCGCGCGTGTGCTCCGGCCGGGCGGGCGGGTCGTGGCCTTCGAGTTCGACCTGGGAACGACGTTCGTTGATCACCCGGACGGCGACACCACTGCGAAGCTGCTCGCCTATGTCGCCGGCGCCTCACACCGGGGCCGGATGGGGCGCCAACTGCCCCGGCGGTTCCGGCAGGCGGGGTTCGCGGACATCACGGTGACTCCGTACGTGGTGCTCAACGACTACTCGTTCTTCGCCTCCACCATGCGGCAGCCCTTGGCCCGGTTGGTCAGAGACGGGGCGTTGGGCGCCCGCCAAGCCCTCTCATGGATGGAAGAACTCCGAAGTCTGCACGAGGCAGGTGAATATCTGGGAGGAACGACCGGATTCGTGGTCTCTGCCATTCGCGCCTGAACCGGATTCACAGAAAGACGTCGCATGCCTCCTACACTTCGAGACGATCCGGTCCGCGCGGCCCCTCGCGCCGGCGTACTGCGCAGCTTGCGCGCCCGCGAGGAATGGAAGTTCTTCGCCGTGCTACCACGCGCCTCCCGCGGGCTCTGCGCGACCTGGTGGGCACTTGTCGTGGTGCGCGGAGCGCTACCGGCCATGGCCACGGTCACCGTGGCCCACCTGGTGGGCGCCGTGGAGCACGGAGCCTCGTTGTGGTCGCCGCTGATCGCGGTCGGCGTCGTGTTCGTGACGCTTCAGGCGCTGGCCCCCCTGCACACCGAGGTAAGCGCCAATCTCGGCGACCGGCTCGCACTTTGGCTGCACGACCGCCTCCTGATCGCCACGACGGGGCCGCCGGGCATGCGGCACCTGGAGTCCAGGGAAATGGCGGACCAGCTCACCAGCGCCCGTGACTTCGACCTGGGCATCGCCGGGCCGCCGATGAACCTGACCATGGGGTTCGTGGCCGGCGGTCTGGTCGAGGCGGTGGCCGGAGTGGGGCAGGCCGCGCTGCTCGCCGCGTACGCGTGGTGGGCGCCACTGCTCGTGGGCGGAGCCTGGGCGGCGACCCACTGGCTACTGCGGGAGAGCAGCCGCTGGGACCGCCATACCGGTGAGGCGCTCGATGCGCAGCGAAGGGCCGAGTACACCTATCGGCTGGCCGTGGACGCCCCCGCGGCCAAGGAGATCCGGCTGTTCGGCCTGAGCGAATGGACCGTCGGGCAATTCAGCGCCGCCCGCCGCCATCTGGTCGACCTGCGATGGCGGGAGACCCGGCTGCGCCAGCGTCCCCTGCGCTGGGCGGTCGCCCTGCTCGTGGTCGCCAACGGCGTGACACTGTGGGCACTGGCGCGGGACGCCGCTTCCGGTGCGCTCGACCTCGGCCAGACCCTGCTGTTCGCACAGGCCGTCATCGGCTCCAGTGCGCTCGCCTTCGGCGGACTGAACTGGGCTCTTCCGCAAGCCGCGCACTCGGCGGCCACTGTGCTGGCCCTGGGACCGCAGATGGCCGACAGGGGCCGGATCGGCTCGGGAACCGTGCCGGCGGATGGCGCGGTCCGCGCCGCCATCCGTTTCCGGGACGTCGGGTTCGGCTATCCCGGGGACGGCGGGCCGGTGTTCGACGGGCTCGACCTGGAGATCCCGGCCGGCGCCTCGCTAGCGGTGGTCGGGCTCAACGGCGCGGGCAAGACCACGCTGGCCAAGCTGCTGTGCGGCCTGTACACGCCGGCGCGGGGGGCGGTGGAGATCGACGGAGCCGACCTGCGCGGGCTGGACCTGGAGTCCTGGCGGCGGCGGATCACCGCCGTGTTCCAGGACTTCATCCGCTACGAGCTGCCGCTGAGGGAGAACGTGGCCCCGTTGGGCGCGCCCGACGAAGTGATCGCCGCGGCGCTGGCCGACGCCGGAGCAGGGCAGGTGAGCGACCTGGACACCGTCCTCTCCCGCGGCTACGACGGCGGGACGGATCTTTCGGGCGGGCAGTGGCAGCGCGTCGCGGTGGCGCGCGCCCTGGCGGCGGTGCGCCAGGGCGCCGATGTCGTGGTCCTCGACGAGCCCACCGCGCAGATGGACGTCCGAGGCGAGGCGGAGATCTTCGCTCGGATCCTGCGGGCCACGCAGGGGTGCACGACGGTGCTGATCTCCCACCGGTTCTCCACCGTGCGTCATGCGGACCGCATCTGCGTCCTGGAGAAGGGCAAGGTCATCGAATTGGGCACACACGACGAGCTGATGGCACTCGACGGCCGCTACCGCGAGATGTTCGACCTGCAAGCGTCCCGTTTCGTCCATGAGGGGTCAGATGCCGTCGTCGAGTGATGCCCTTCCCCCTTCCCTGGCCTCTATCGTCCGCTCGCTGAAGACGGGATACCGCGCGGGTCCTGGGCTCATCATCGTGGCCTTCGTGACCACGGTGTCCGCCGCCGTCCCCGACGCCCTGTTCGCCCTGGGCCTGGCGGCGGTGGTGGACGGGGTCGTCACCGGTGACGAGAACCGCGTCCTGCTCGCCGCATGTCTGGTCGGCGCCCTGGCGGCCGGCAGCTGGCTCCTGGGGGTGGTGAGCGACCGCGCCAACCGGCGCTTCGCCGACCGGGCGGCCGTGGTGATCGAGTCGCACGTCGCCCGGCTCCACTCCTCCGTGGCGACACTGGAGCTCCACGAACGCCCCGACCACCAGGACCGCCTGGCGGTGCTGCGCAATCACGCGGGCGCTCTCAGCTTCCTGTACCAGCAACTGTTCGCCACCGTCGGCGCGTTCGTCCGGCTGATCCTCACGCTGATCCTGCTTCTGTCGGTACACCCCGTGCTGGGGCTGCTCGGTCTGCTGGCCGTGCCCGACGTACTCGTCACCCACAGGCGGGCGGCCGTGAAGAAGGAGGCCGAGGAGGCCACCGCCCAGGACGAACGGCTCGCCCGGCACCTGTTCGACCTGGGGACCACGCCTTTGGCGGGCAAGGAAGTCCGCGTGGCGGGAATCGG
Source organism: Sphaerisporangium rhizosphaerae (assembly GCF_042665155.1). Lineage (NCBI taxonomy): Bacteria > Bacillati > Actinomycetota > Actinomycetes > Streptosporangiales > Streptosporangiaceae > Sphaerisporangium > Sphaerisporangium rhizosphaerae. Next base: position 47,124 of record NZ_JBHTCG010000034.1, read on the forward strand.
GACGTGGCTGCGCGGACGGCACAGGGACGCCTGGATGAGACGCTACGTTCCGCTGGCCAGGGCGAGATGGATCTCCGCTCTCTGCCAGTCCTCCACCCAGGCGCTGTTCGGCGCGGCCCTGGTGGGAGCCGTCGCCTGGACGGCGTTCGCCGGCCTTTCCGAGGCCGCGTCCGTCACGCTGGTCCTCACCGCGGGCAGCCGGCTGTCGCAGTACATCGCCCAGACCGTCAACCACACCCAGTTCTACCGTTCCATCTGGCTGGACGTCTCCCGCAGGCTGGCCTGGCTGGAGGACTACGCCGCGGCGGGCACCGCCACCGCCGACAGCCCGGCTCCCCGACGGCTGGCCGAGGGCATCCGGCTCGACGGCGTCGGCTTCCGGTACCCGGGCACCACGACACCGGTTCTCGACGATGTCCGCGCCTTCCTGCCGGCGGGCACAGTGGTCGCGCTCGTCGGGGAGAACGGCGCCGGCAAGTCGACCCTGGTCAAACTTCTGTGCGGCTTCTACACCCCGACATCGGGAACCATCAGTGTCGACGGCGTCGACCTGAACCGGATCCCCGCCGACCAGTGGCGGCGACGCGTGGCGGGGGCCTTCCAGGACTTCCTGCGCATCGAGTACCCGGTGCGCCAATCGGTCGGCGTGGGCGATCTGCCGCGGGCGGACGATCCGGCCGTCGTCCGGGCGGCCGTCGAGCGGGGTGGCCTGGACGACGTCGTGGCGGGCCTGGCCCACGGCATGGACACCCAGCTCGGCGCCTCCTGGAAGGACGGCGTCGACCTGTCGTACGGGCAGTGGCAGAAAGTGGCGCTCGCCCGGGGATTCATGCGGGAATCGCCCCTGCTGCTGGTCCTGGACGAGCCGACGTCCGCGCTGGACGCCGAGGTCGAGCACGCCCTCTTCGAGCGCTTCACCCAGGTGGCGAGATCGCGCGAGGACGCGGCGGAGGGCCGGATCACCATCCTGGTCTCCCATCGCTTCTCTACCGTCCGCATGGCCGACCTCATCCTCGTCGTGGACGGGGCTCGAGTGACCGAGTGCGGATCGCACGAGGATCTGATGGACCGCAGAGGCCGCTATGCGGAGCTCTACGAGATCCAGGCGGCGTCGTACCGCGCGGGATACACAACGGCCAGGGGCGGCCGGGAGGGCAGGCGGTGATGGGCGGTCCGCTCGCGGGCAGGACGGCGGTCGTGTCGGGCGGTGCGCTGTGATGACGGCTCCCGTGCCCGGGAACCCGCCCGAGGCGCATACCGGGACAGCGGTGGGCGACCTCGTCGAGCGACTCGCCCGCGTTCCCGGCCGGTACCGCAGGTTCGTGGCGACGCGCGAGGACGCCACCTGGCGGCACGGCATCGGCCCCGAAATGCTCGACGCGCTCACCTCCGCCGGAATGCCGTGCGAGCGGGTCGACGGCGCGACGCGTTACGACGAGCTCGACCTGGTCAACGTGTCCCTGTCCCTGCGGCTTCCCTCGCCCAGGCTCATGGTGATGCGCGGATGGGCGGCCGCCATCCGGGCCACGGCGCACGCGGGACCGACCACGTACACAGTGACGATCAACGCCCACTGCCGGCACAGCACGCCTGACGAGCCCTGCTCGATCGAGGCGTCCACGGAGCTGCGGGGCAACCTCGCCGTCAGCGCGCCACGGGGCGGACCGTTGACCCTGACGAGGCATGTGACCGCCGGGGAGCCGCGGGCGTACCCGGACCTGGCCCCCTTCTTCGGCCTGATCGACGGCGTACGCTTCCACCTGCTCCCGAACGGCCTGCGTGAGGACGTCGGCTTCCTGCGCGAGACGGGCCTGGCCGACTGCAGGCTCGCCGCGGCACATCTGGTGGAGGAGGCGGCATCCCGGGGGCTGCTCGCCCGCCGCTCGTTCGGCCTGTTCCTGTCGGCGCCGTACTCGATCTCCCATTCCTGGCTCGACCTGCGCCTGGACGACCGGTGGGTCTCCTTCGACCCGCTCCTGCTCAACCTGTTCACCGGATGGGGACTTCTGGCCGCCGACCAGTGGCCCGCCCATCGGTCCACCGGCGACGGCGCCTGCCGCCTGGGGGAACGGGAGTTCGTGCTGGCCACGCACAACGGAGAAGCGCTTCCCCTGTCCTTCCCCACCGAGATTCTCGACACAGAGCGCCGTCCATGACGCCGGGCACCGCGCGCGGTGCCGGTCATCACAGAGAGGAGTCCTCGCCCATGGGGCCCAACGGCGAGGGTGGCGCGGACGCCGCGCGACCGATGGAGCACGCGCTCGGCCTGTACTTCTGCTCCGCGCTGGAGGAGTGGGCCGGTGGTCCACCGGCGGAGGGCGGTCCGCGGGGAGAGGACGTCTCGGCGTACCGCCTGCTGATGGACGCGGCCGTCCTGGCCGACGAGTCAGGCCTGGACTTCGTGTGGCTTCCGGAACGGCACCGCACACCTTCCGGCGCAGGCCGTCCCAACCCCGCGGTGATCGCGGCGGCGTTGGCGGTGCGCACCCACACGGTGCGGATCCGCGCGGGCAGCGTGATGCCGCCCCTCCACGACCCGCTGCGGGTGGCGGAGGAGTGGGCCGTCGTCGACAACCTCTCGAACGGCCGCGTCGAGATCTCCACGGCGACCGACGGGAACCCGCGCGACTCCGTCACGGCTCCGGACGCGTTCGCCGAACACGCCGACCGGGCACTGCGCAACCTGCGCATCGTCCAGGACCTGTGGAGCGGCCGAGAAGTCACCAGGACCGGGCCCGACGACACCGAGTACGAGGTGCGCACCTACCCTCGGCCGGTGCAGCCCCGGCTTCCGTACTGGATCACAACTGCGGGCGACCCGGACACCTTCGCCTACGCCGGTGCGGCAGGAGCGGGGCTGCTGACCGGCTACGGGGCGTTCCCGGGCGAGCGGCTCGCCGAACTCGTCACGGTCTACCGCCACGCCTACGCCACGCACCACGAGGGCCGCGGCCGGGTGGCCGTGATGGCGCACACCACGATCGGCGACGACGGCGCGGAGATCAGAGGTCTGGCGGAGCGGCCGTTGCGTGCCTGCCTGGCCGACTGTGCGAGCCGGCAGGACGAGCCGGACGAGGCAGCACTCCGCACGAGCCTCGACCTCGCCGTCCAGCGCCACCTGCACGGCCGCTCGCTGATCGGTGACCGGTCCGAAGTCATGTCGAGGATGCGGGAGATGCACGACGCCGGGGCCGACGAGATCGCCTGCCTGGTCGACTTCGGCATGCCCCGCGAGACCGTCCTGGACACCGTCGTCGAACTCGGGCGCATCCGCAAGGACCGGCCGTAGCACACTGCGAAAGGACCATCATGCAGTTCGAGCCCCCGCACACGGCGACCGTCCCGTCCCGCGCGGCAGTCCGGTCCTACGTCCGCCAGGTCGTCGCGGGCGTCCTGGGCTTGGACCCCGGTGCGCTGGCCGGCCCGGACGCGCTGCGCGAACTGGGCATGGACTCCATCACCCGCATGAACATCACCCTCAGGTTCGAACGAGACCTCGGGGAGATGGCGCCGACCCTGATGTTCGAGCACCACACCATCGACGCGCTCGCCGACCACTTCCTCAGCACACGGCGATCTCGGCTGAGCGACCTCCTGCCGACTCAGGACGGTGCCGCCGCGAGCCGCGTGATCATGGAGGAGAAGACGGACAGACCCGTCCCGGAGCGGTCGTACGCCGAGGGGGCCATCGCGGTGGTGGCCGTCACCGGGCGCTATCCGGGAGCCCCGGACATCTCAACCCTGTGGCGCAACCTCCGAGACGGCGTCGTCAGCATCACCGAGGTACCGCCCGACCGCTGGGACTGGCGGGAACACCACGATCCCCGGCGCGGCCGGCTCCACACGACCTACGGCCGGTGGGGCGGATTCATCGAGGGCGTGGCGGACTTCGACGCGGAGTTCTTCGGCATCCTGCCGAGCGACGCGGCCGTCATCGACCCGCAGGAACGACTGTTCCTGCACACGTGCTGGGACTTACTGGAAGGGGCCGGAAGGCTGGGCGCCGCCACCCACCAGCCGGACACCGGGGTGTTCGTCGGTACGATGAGCGGCTCCTACGGCAAGCTCGGCGCCACCGAGTGGCCGCTCGGAAAGCTGGTGGGGGCGAACTCGGCTCCCTGGTCGATCGCCAATCGGGTCTCCTACGTCTTCGACTTCCACGGACCGTCGTTCGCGGTCGACTCCGCCTGCTCCTCGTCGCTCACGGCCATTCACCTGGCATGCGAGAGCCTGCGCCGGGGCGAGTGCTCCGCGGCCATCGCCGGTGGCGTCAACCTGATCCTGCACCCGGCTCATCTGGTGGGCCTGTCGGCTTCCACCATGCTGTCCTCGGACCGCTTCTGCAAGGTGTTCGACGCCGCCGCGGACGGCTTCGTACCCGGCGAAGGCGTCGGCGCCGTGCTGCTCAAGCCTCTCTCCGCGGCGCTGGCCGACGGCGATCGCGTCTGGGGAGTGATCACCGCGGGCGCGCTCAACACCGCTGGACGCACATCGGGTTTCACCGTGCCCAACCCGGCGGTTCAAGCGGACCTGGTGACCGTCGCCCTGGGCCGGGCAGGTCTGCGACCTCGCGACATCACCTACGTCGAGGCTCACGGCACCGGTACGTCGCTGGGCGACCCGCTGGAGATGGCGGCGCTCGCCCGGTCGCTGGAACCGGGACGCCCGCGGGACCAGGCCTGCGCGGTCGGCTCCCTGAAGGCGAACGTGGGACACCTGGAAGGGGCCGCGGGGATCGCCGGCCTGACGAAGGTCCTGCTGCAACTGCAGCACCGTCACATCGCCCCGTGCGCGGCACTCCACACACTGAATCCGAAGATCGCCGCCGTGGCCTCCGCACTGCATTTCCCGCGGTACGTGACGCCGTGGCGGGCGCCGGGCGAGGGTCTGCTGCGGGCCGGGGTGAGTTCTTTCGGGGCGGGCGGAGCCAACGCGCACCTCATCGTGGAGGAGTTCCGCACCGAGGCCCCGGCGACGGACGCGGCCTCGGGACAGACCCCCCACCGTGAGCACGTGGTCCTATTGTCGGCCCGTACCGGGGAGCAGTTGCGGGCACTGGCCACCGCGGTCGGTCGAGACCTCTCCCGCGCCGGCGAGGACGATCATGACGAGGACCTGCTGCGGCGCCTCGCCTACACCACGCAGGTCGGCCGTCGCGAGATGCGGGAGCGGCTCGCCGTCACCTGCTCGCGTGTCGACGAGCTGAGCGCCGCCCTGGAGGAGTTCGGGACCACGGGGCGCTCGGCCCGAGCGGTGCGCGGAACCGCCTCGAATGACGGTCAGGGCGATCCTCGGCCAGAGGACGAGGACGATCAGAACTACGTCGCCGCCCTGATGGAGAAGCTGCGGGTGGATCGGCTCGCGCGGCTGTGGGTGGAGGGCATGCCGGTGGACTGGTCCCGTTTGTGGCCCGGTCGGCCGGTCCGCCGGGTGGAACTGCCGCCCTACCCATTCGACATGAAGCGCTACTGGGCGCCCGCCGGTCCTGTACCGGCCGCCGCACCGCACCCTTCCGGCCTGACGCCCGGTACGTCCGCGGACGCCCCGCCGTTGGCGCCGCCGACGGCCGCCTCGGCGGAGATCGTCGAGGACCCCGCGGCTCCGCTCACAGGGAAGGACGCGATCACCGACCCCCTGCCTGACGCCGCCGACGAGGCCTCTTTCGAGGTGGTCGAGCAGGACCTGCGGACGGCGGCAGGCGGCTTCCTGCTGGTCGATCCCCATGAGGTCGACATCGACGCCGACCTCATGAAACTCGGCTTCGATTCCATCGCCCTCGTGCGCCTCATGGCGGAGGTCGACGAACTGTACGGCGCCGACGCGGACCCGGGGATCATCTTCGACCATCCCACGTTGCGGAGCCTGGCCCGGTACCTGATCACCGAGCATCCCGCGGCCGTCGCGGCACGGAGGTCGCGACGCGACGCCGATGGTTAGCAAGGGCCGGCGAACACCACATCCGGGCCCGGCCACCGGCAACGGTATTCATGTCTGCGCTGCCGCGTGAACCGGACCGAGCGCACGACCTTGTCACGGGGCCGGACGCCAGTGCCTCGATGTGTCGTTCCGGGAGGCCATCGGACTCTCCGTGTGCGGCGCCGGCGTCTGTCGTCCTTCTCCGCAGTCCAGTGAAGCCCAGAACAGCTCTCCGAACGTCGGCAGCACTCGCGGGAACATCCTTCGCGCCAACGCCGCCGCATCCGCCGCCGACCGGCCCGCATCGCCCTCGTCCGGGACAGGCCACTCGATTTCCACCCAGTTCACTCCGGGCCGGGTCGCCGCAGCGGGAACCTCGACGGCCGTCGTCGTCCATTCCGAGACGGGCGAAAGGGCACCCAGCCGGATGTCGTTCACCGTGAGCATCGCCGGCGGCGTCCGCTCTCCCCCGGCGGATCCGCCGCCGGGAAGGCGATAGGTGAGACGAAGCACACCCGATCGCGCTTCCCCCAGCGCGAACGCGAGCCGCGTGCGCTGTGTCGTCGCCTCGAGGTAGGCCTTACCGGGTGCGAAGCTCGGGGTCCGCAGGCCGCGGCCGTCCGCGGTCGCCAGCAGGTCCTTCCTCGTCCAGCCGCACTGATGCCGGGCGGGAAACCGGTGCAGCATTTCCTGCGCGCATTCTCGGAACGTCCAGAATCCGACGGCGTGATGGCGGGTCCGGGCCAGTTGCAGGCAGAGCAGCATGGCCTGTGGAGTCTCCAGCAGATGTCCGAGAGACCGACTGATCCACTTGGGACCGGGGCTTTCCAGGGCATCGAGAAACGACGTGATGAACCGGGAGGAGACCTCCGCGTCCGCGTCGAGCGCCCGGCGCAGTTGCACCCGTACGACTTGCGCGGATTGGTTGCGGAAGGCGCAAACGGCCGCGGCGAGCGAATGCGCTACCGCACGTACGGACGCGGCCGCCCCTTCGCCCGGTTTCGTGGTCCCGACCGGTATGCCGAGCACGGCATCCGCCACCCGGCACATGGCCCGCTCGATCCCCTCGTCGGTCATGTGGCAGTTGTCGAAGAAGAACTCGGGGTCCGGGAGATCAGGTAGATCCGGAGAGGCAAGGACTTCGCCCAGATCGATGTACCGCATCCCATGGCGCTGGGCGAACGCGATCTGCGCCTGGCGCACCTCGGTGAGGATGCTCGTGACATGGTCGACGAGAAGGCCGGAGACCGCATCCCGGGACATCTGGAGAAGCTCACGAGCCGCCCGGCCGTCTCCCAGCGCCTCCGCCGCCCGGCCTTGCAGCCGCCAGGAAACGGGACTGGTACCTCCGTCCAGCTCGGACATCTCCGCGGCGAGCGCGCGCACGTGTTCCCACCGCGCCTCGGCCCGGGCGCTCATCGCTTCGCCGCGGAGCTTGTACCACTTCGCCAGCGTGGCGCCCGGCAGCGCCGGCACGTCGATATGCGGGGCCGCCGCCCATCCGCGCACGTTGGCCTGAGGCACCACGACCACGACTTCTATGCCGCGATCGCGCTGGAGTGCGCCGACGTGTTCCAGGAAGCGCTCCGTTCGCGGCAGCACCACCGCGTCGACGAAGCGTCGCAGCATCTGCGGGTATCCGCCCGTCCGGAGGGCTTCTGCCAGCAGATCGCGGTAGGAGTCGTCCAGCGGCGGAAAGGCGAAGTTGTTGCCCGCGAACAGAATCACCACATCGGGTTCGATGACCGGAAGGCGCCGGACGATGCCCTCCAACGTGGCCAGGTCGGCCCCGCTCTTCGCCAGATCGACGCACTGGTATCCGCCCGGCGCCGCGGCGTCCAGATGACGGCGTAGCACACCCACCGGGTTGTACACGGGATCCAGCAGCCAGCCGCGCGCGGCGGACTCCCCTACCAGCACGACGCGTCGAGCGCCGCCAGGCGTGGAGACATCGCCGGCATCCGCCCACATCATCGCGTCCGTCGCGTCGTCGCGACGCCGCAACTCGACACCGTCGCCGGTACGCTCGGCCCGCCATATTCCGATCTCGAGATCTCGGTCCGCGGACGACGGGCCGGTCGCCTCAGATGCGGGCTCGGCCGCTCGAACGCCGAGCTTCTGCCACTCGGCCATGATCTCGGCGCCCCGAGTGTCGGCCAGCAACTGAGCGAGGCGGGCGGCGGCCTCGGCCGACGCCTGTTCAGGTTCCACGCCGACTGCCTCCTAGAAGAACGTGTAGAGATCGCTGCTGACGCTCGGCGGCTGATACGGCACCACGGCCTCCGCCACGGCCCAGCTCGGGGGGATGTCCTCACGCAGGACGATCAGATCGCCCAATACGAGCGCGTCGAGCCGGCATCGGACGAAGCAGGCCAGCGCGTCGCCCGGATCGCAGACGATGGGCTCCCCGCGCATATTGAAGGAGGTGTTCAGCAGAATCGGATAACCGGAGATCCTGCCGAACTCGCTGAGCAGGCCATGGAATCGCGCGTCCACGGAGCGGTCGACGGTCTGCAACCGCGCCGAGCCGTCGACGTGCGTTATCGCCGGCAACTTCTGCGCATCCCGGACCTGGGCCGTCTCCAACATGAAAGGCGACTCGGCATCGAAGTCGAAGAACTCCGCGCATCGCTCCGCCGGAACCGCAGGGGCGAACGGCCGGAAACTCTCGCGCTTCTTGACAAGGGCGTTTATGTGATCTCGCATCGCCTCGTCCCGGGGGTCGGCGAGGATCGAGCGTGCCCCCAGCGCCCTCGGCCCGAATTCCATCCGCCCCTGGAACCATCCGACCACCGAACCGCGGGCGATGAGGTGCGCCGTCGTCCGCAGCAGGTCGGTTACCCTGCCGCTGAAATCCTGATAGGTGACGCCCGCGGCGTCGAGGCAGTCACGAACATGGTCCACGTCGTAGGCGGGGCCGAGCCGCGCGTCCATGAGCCGCCTGCGGACCAACGTACCGGCCATTCGGTGATGTGCCAGCGCCGCTGCTCCGATGGCACCGCCAGCGTCACCGGCGGCGGGCTGGATGAAAATATCTCGGTACGGACCATTCTGTCGAATACGGCTGTTGGCCACACAGTTCAGCGCGACACCACCGGCGTAACTCAGGCGGTCGCCGCCCACCAGATCATGCAGGTATCCGATCTTGCTGAGCAGCAGATCCTCCATGACGATCTGCAGGCTGCTCGCCACGTCCTCGTGGACGGAAAGAATATCGTCACCACTTCGCCGCGGCGGCAGACCGAAAAGGTCCGGCAGAGATGACGCGTACATGCGGTCGCCACCGCCGAAGTCGAAGTATTTCAAGTTGAGCTCGAATTGGCCGCCCGGCAGGTCGCGCACCAGCTCTCCCAGCTCGCCGGCATACCGGGGCTCGCCGGCCGAGGCCAGCGCCATCACCTTGTACTCGTCGCTGTTGACCTCGAAGCCGAGATACGAGGTGATCGTGCTGTACAGGAGCCCGATGGAATGGGGAAACCGGACCTCCTCGACGAGCTCGAGCTTCTCGGCGTCCGCCCGCCCATAGCTCGTCGTCGCCCATTCGCCCACCGCGTCGGCGGTGAAGAGGGCCGAGTCGGTGAAGCCGGAGCAGTAGAAGGCGCTGGCGGCGTGCGCCTCGTGATGCCGGACCGTCACGATCGGGCCTTCGTAACCGAGGAGCTCACGGATCTCCCGGTACGGGCGCGTCGCGTCGAGTTGGAGAAGACGCGTCTCCTGCACCCGCGGAAGGCCGCCTCCGGTCCAATCCAGTTCGAGAGCCGGTGTCGCCGCCGCTCCCGGGAGACCCATCCACAGTTGGCGTGCCAGCTTCTCCACGGGATCTTCATAATAAGCGACGTAGTCGATATCGGTGATATTCAAACCGACGTATCCCAAGCAGGCGCGAAATGCGTTCACCGGCATCGACCGGTCGAACCGCCGCCGCGTGAATCGTTCCTCGTGCGCCGCCGCGACCAATTCGCCGTCCACCAGCACCGCACAGGCCGAGTCGTGGAACAGCGCGGATATTCCAACGACGATCATAACTGTCTCCTCACCGGCACTGAGCCGCGCGCAACGGATGAACGTCCACGCTCATCGATGAGCGCACGATCTTAAGGTGAGTTGCACATTCGAGAAGTCTAGACGATCGGCACGACCCTGACCACGTTCAGACCAGACGGACTCTTCACGTAAGCGTGCGCGCATCACGCGGAAAGCCGTCGTAATCGCGATGGTAATCCGCCTCGTCGTATCCGGGAGAAGCGAGCACCGGGCAGACGGAGCCGGCAGAGAAGTGCAGCGGATTCCGCCATACCATCGGGTCGCCATACAGTCCTCGGCCAGGCTGTTGCACCCGCCGAATTGCTCATGATCACCCGTAATCCGGGAACCGGACGAACGCCGACCGACGCCCCGGTCTCCCCACCGTGACCGGAGGATCCGATCAGGATGGCGGGGCCGCTGCCACGGTCCCGGACGGTGGCCACGGCGGCCCTTTGCGAAAACGCGTAAGCCTACGCTAACGTATTTCGAGTGATCGACGCCCTCTCCGCAGCAGCCGAGCCGACCCGGCGACGCCTGCTGCAGCTGCTGGCGACAGGTCCGCGGACGGTCAGCGAGCTGGCCGAGCAGTTCACGGTGACCCGGCCGGCGATCTCCCAGCACCTTGCGGTGCTGGCCGACGCCGGTCTTGTGACCGCCCGCAAGGACGGTCGGCGGCGCCTCTACAGCGTCGTACCCGCCGGCATCACCCAGCTGCGTGCCGAGATCGACCGCTTCTGGAGCACCGAGCTCGATCTCTTGGCGGACGAGGCCGCCAAGAGGGCCACCACGCACCCCGAGGAGCATGGCTCATGACCATCGAGAAGACCGCGCTACTGCCCGTCTCCGCCGACGAGGCCTTCGCGCTCATCACCCAGCCCGACCGCCTGCGCCGCTGGCTCGCCATCTCCGCCCGGGTGGACCTGCGTGCGGGCGGGGAGTTCCGCTGGACCCTCACCCCCATGGCCGTCGCGGCCGGCACGGTCACCGAGGTCGACCCCGGCCGGCGGATCATGCTCGGCTTCGGCTTGGAGCAGTCGGGCCGGCCCCGCACGGACACGGTGACCATCACGATCGAGCCCGCCGAAGGCGGCACCCTCGTACGCCTGATCCACCAGGGCCTTCCGGAGGACCAGGTTCAGGACGTCCTGGAAGGCTGGACCCACTTCTTCCAGCGGCTGGAGCGCGCCGCCGTCACCGGCGACGCGGGTCCCGACGAGTGGGCCGCCGCCCCGGCGGACCTCAACCCACTCACCTCCGCCAACGCCACGCTCGCCGTGCTGCAGCACGTGCTGCGCGGCATAAGCGAGGACGACCTCGGCAAGTCAACGCCGTGCACCGACTTCACGGTGGGCCGGCTCGAGGCGCACCTGCTGGGTTCGCTGACCTCGCTGACCAGCCTCGCCGGCAGCACGCTCGTGCCCGCGTCAGCCGGTGACCTCGAGTCACGGATCGCCGGCGCGGCACAGCAGGCGATGGAGACCTGGATGGAACGAGGCATCGAGGGCACGGTGCAGGCCGGACCGCAGGAGCTGCCGGCAACCATCGCAGCGAGCATCCTGTCGGTGGAGTTCCTCGTGCACGCGTGGGACTTCGCCTCAGCCACGGGGCAGAAGGTGGCCGTGTCCGACGAGGTCGCCACCTACGTCCTCGGCCTCGCCGAACAGATCATCACGCCCGAGCAGCGCGAGCGCGTTGGCTTCGACCCCGCGATCCCGATCAGCGGGAACGCACCTGCGATGGACCGCCTCATCGCCTTCACAGGCCGCGCCACCTGAGGCGCGACACAACTCGGCGGCCTGCGACCACAGCGCCCCCCGGTCGCCCCCAAACGACCGCGCCGACGCGGTCAGCCGCGAGGCGCGGCGGGGTACCGGCGTGACCGAGGCGCCGGCCTCGATCTGCACCAGCTGCGACACAGCGCCGGGATCCACCTGGGCGACGCCGAGGTACCGCTACAGCGCATCATGGGCAAGACCCGCCACCGCTATCCCCGCACCGCCATGCGGTACGTCAGACCCGGCGCCGAAGCCATCGCCGCGATGCCCGCCGACCTTGCCCTGGCGGCGGGCGGCTTCCAGGCCGTTGAGGGTCTTCTTGACGATGTCGCGGCGCCGGTCTTCGGCCCGGGCGAGCGCGAGGTCGAGGAGGAAAGACCGTTCGGTGTGCTCGCCGGCCGCGATGCCCTCCAGGACCTTCACGTGTTTCCCCGCGTGTGCGGGTGACGATCTCGGCCGGTGTCGGCTAGGAGACCTGGTAGACCCACAGGCCCCAGTAATACCTCTGATCGACGGTGTCCCACACCGTCTGACTGCAGTAGTACGACGAGAACTGAGGGCTCTGGGTCAGGCTGTTGCCGAAATACTGGCAGGCGTCCAAGGTGTAGTACACGCCGAACCGCCACCAGCCGAGAGCTGCGACTTTGGTGACGGCGGAGCGATCCGCGGGCGCGGCGGCCTGGGCCGGGATCCCCAGGCCCATCAGCAGTCCGGTGGCGATGCCGGTAAGTGCAACAGCCGTGCGAAGTCGACGCATCATGTCCCCTCGATCAAGGCCACCACCTGCCGAGCATGACCCAGGAGGAACGCCGGCGCGACGGCGGTGATCGCCGCTCGGGACAGCGGCGCTTCCTCACGGAGCTCGGCCACATCCGCCGTCCTTATTTCACGCGCTCCCCCGTGCGTCAACGTCACCAGACAGTCCAGGAGGGAACCCCCACGACAGCCGTGAAAACTTCAGCACAGCCCCTACAGCGTGCGGAGCTACTCCACCCGTGAATACAGCTTGTCGAACGCCTTGCCCTGCCGAGCCGGTGCCCTGGCCCGAGCACCTCGTCCATCCGGATCTGCTCGGGAATGTCCTGTCGTCGACCGGCTGCCGCCGTTGGTGCCCGCCTTGGCTCCCGAGCTCGACGCGCTGCGCCTGCTGGCCGACGTACTCGACGTCGTCGACATTGGAACATCCCCGAGGGGCTCACCGCCCGCCACAGGGCCGCCGTAGCCCCGGGGACACGCCCGATCCGGTCATCCGCACGAACGGCGTGCGGGCCGAGGCGGCCGGTGAGGGTATCGCGACCGCTCCGGGGAGGCGTCGACGGCCTGGACGGTCGAGGGCGCGCAAAAGCGTGCGGGCCGTGACTGTGGAAGTCACGGCCCGCACGCCAGGTGGCAGGTGATGTCCGAGGACCGGAAGGTCAGAGGCCCGGGGCCACCGCCACGGTGTCCGCCGAGGGCGCCTGCGTCGCGGCGTCCGCCGTCCCGGCGGCGTCCTTGGAAGAGGCGACCGGGGCGTCGGTCTTGGTCGAGGCGGCCGGGGCGTCGGTCTTGGAGGAGGCGACCGGAGCGTCGGTCTTGGTGGTCGCGGTCTCCGGAGCGGCCTTCGCAGGCGTGCTGCCCTCGCTGGGAACGGGCGAGAGGTCACCCTCGACGGCCACGCCCGGAAGGTCCGGGGTGGGGTCGGAGGCGGGAGCCGGGATGAGGACCGCGATGTCGGCGGGGCCCGCCCCGGCCTGCTCGATGCCCATCGCGGCGCCTCGGGCGCTCTGCTTGACCGCCTCGGGGGCCTGGACGACGGCCTGCTCGCCCGCCGGCGCGACAGCAGTCTCGGTCGCCGGCGCGACAGCGGTCTCGGACGGCTGCTCGGAGGCCTGCTTGGACGGCTGCTCGGCGGTCTTCGCCTCGCTGGCCTCAGGAGTGGCGGCGGACGGCTTGTCGGCCGTCTGCGGGTCCCCGGCCTTGGGCGTGGTGGCCGGCTGCTGCTGGGAGGAGGGCACCGGGTCGTCACCGGGCACGTCCGCCATGGCGGTGCCCACCCCCAGCCAGACGCCGCCGGCGGTGACGGCCGCCAGAGCCAGGATGCCGCCGATGCTGCGAGAAGAACGCATGAAACCCCCTGAGTACGTTTCGTGATCGAACGAGGACCGAAGGTAGTGGCCATGGTCCGCCGGCAGCGGGGCGTTCACCCAAGGTGGGAGAGTTCCTTACCCAGGGGAATGCCGAGCGCGGTTAACCAGCCGGTGACCAGCCCGAACGTCGACGATTCCGGGACCTGCGGCGGCGTCCGGCCGCCGACTCGCGCGGCGGCGGCCGACCGCAGGGAGGCGATTGCGGTGCCACCCGCGCGACGGCACCCCATCGGCGCGACGAGGGCCGCCCGATCCGGGACATCGTGCGCGATTCCCGGCAGGACGCCGTCACTGGAGCGTGGCGGACAGCGGCCGACGCCACCAGGCGCGTCTGGTGCACGGCCGTCGCGGACGAGGGACGGCCCGCCGTGCCCGGCCACTCCGTCGGGCCCTGGACCGTCCTGCGGCCCGGGCGATGACCTGCATGAGCCCCGGCCGCGCCCCGTGCCACCTGATTGCGATGCCTTGACCCGCCGGAGTCCAAAAGCATGATCAACGGCTGGGTAGCGTGACAGCAGTCACAGTCAGTGACTCCGTCTGTACAGGAGGTTTCGCATGATTCGCCGACTACTTCTGGTCAGCTCCGCCTGCGCCGCGCTCGCCGTCGCGGTGCCGGCGGCGGCCTCGGCCGAGGCGGCCACCCCGGCCCACCCGGTCACGGCATCCGCCCACGCGGGCTGGGGCAACGGCGGCGGCTGGGGCAATGGCGGCGGCTGGGGGAACGGCGGCGGCTGGGGCCACGGCGGTGGCTGGGGCCACGGCGGCTGGGGTCGTCCCGGCTGGGGCCACTGGGGCCGCCCGTGGGGCGGTTACTGGGGCGGCGGCTACCTGCCCGGCTACGTCGGCGGTGGCTACCTGCCCAGCAGCGTGGTCGTCGTCGACTCCGGAATTGCCCCGGTGGGCGCCTGCGGGGGCACCTGCGGGGGCACCTGCGGAGGCGCCGTCGTCGTGGCCTCCCCCTGCGGCTGACCCGGCACCGGACGCCGGTCATCAGGCCGGCGCGGAGTCCGCGAGGTCTCCGGCGGGTACGCCGTGACCAGTACCCGCGCAGAGACGGGCTCCAGTCGGAGCGCGGCCTTGAGTCGTTCGCGGCGGTGTCGTGCGTATCGATCGTCATCAAAAGCTGATGACATTATGATGCGCGTGCTACCGAACCACCTATAGGTGCCTTCCGTGGCGGCGCTCTCGAGCGCCGTACCGTCCGCGGCTCAGCCGTGCCCTGGCGAAAGGATGCGGCGCGGATCCGGCATCCGGAGCCAGGGCGCGGCCTCCAGGGGGCGCGCCAGTCGCCGGCGCACGTCGGCTACATCTTGAATTCCCCGCCCTGGCCGGTGGCCGGCCTCGCCGGCCGCCGGCACCCTTCGGGCACGCCTAACACCGCGATCACGCACGTCAGAGGGTTCGCGGGGAACCTTTCCGGTTCTTCCTGCGCCTGTCTCCCCGAACGATTACAGTGCAAGCCGTAGCCAACTTGTCAGCAGAATCTGATGATGGAACGCTCCATTAGAGAGGTCGGCGATGGCGGGCAAGCCGCAAATGCACCTGCGGAGCGCGGAGCTTCTGCGCCTGCTGATGTGCGGAGAGGCGGCCGGCAGCGTGGCGGAGTTCGCTCGCCGCGCGGCCCTCACCAGGCAGTGCATCGACGGCCTGCTCAAACGAGGCACATGCCGTCGCACCACCGCTGACGCCGTCGCGTCGGCGGTGGGACTCCACACCCTCGACCTTTTCGACGTCAAGGCCTCCAACAGGGGCGACAAGCCGAACGCGTGACCGTGGTCACCCGGGCATCCGACCGGTTAACCTCCCCGCCTTCGGCGATGACGGTCCTCGAGAACCCCTGGCCGGTCCGGTCTCTTCCGGCCTCGGGGGAACATCGGTACAGCGGTCGGCGCTGAGAACGATCATGGCCCGGGCGTGAGCGCGCTGACCCGGTTCTCGTACTCTCGGCGGGCCTTGCGCTGGGCCGGGACTGCGGGGAGGTCCTGGCCGCCGTCGAGCGCCTGGCAGCGGGCGAGGAGTTGGCGGTGTACGGCGGGGACGGCGCTGACGCGCAGGGTGTAGCCCTGACCGCGCCGTACGGTCGCTCCCTGGTCGAGCGCGGCGCGCTCGGCGGGCTTCAGCTCGGTGGTGCGGAGGTAGTCGGCGACCTTGCCCGGCATGTCGAGGGTGACCGCCGGCTCCGGGGCGGGCGGGTCCTCCTCGCTGACGGTGTGGTCGGGCAGGAGGTCGGCTACGGCGGTACGGATTGCGCCGCGGCTGACGCCGTGGTCACGGGCCAGGGCGGCGATGGACCGGCCTCCCAGGTAGGCGGTGCGCACATCGTCGGTTTTCGTGGCCGCCACGGCGGGGCGGCGCCCGCCCTTCGCGCCCTTGGCTTCGGCGGCGCGCAGCCCGTCGTACGTCAGCTCGCGCTGGAGGTCGCGTTGGAGTTCGCCGGCGGCGGCGAGGGTCTGCACCATGAACTTCACGGTGGACAGCAGCTCGCCGGTGCGCGGGTGTCGGGCGGTGAGGTCCATCGCGGAGAACGCGCCGTCGTGGATGCGAAGGGCCACCTGCTCGCGGTGGAGGACGTCGAGCACGTCGAGGATGTGGCCGGTGCCACGTACGAGGCGGAACATCTCGGAGATGTGCACGGTGTCGCCCGGCCGCGCGTAGGTGAGCAGTTCGCGGAACTTCGGCCGCTGGAGCGGGTGGAGGCGGCTAGATGTGCCGGGGTCCTCTTCGAAGACGACCGGGTCCTCGATGCCGGCCTCGTCCAGGACGAGGTTCTGCCGGGCCGTCGACTGCTGGTCGGTCGAGACCCGCTTGTAGACCAGGTTCGCCACCGAGGGGCCCTTCCGTACGGAGGATCGGACCTTATCTGTCATCAAACCCTGTCAGCAATCATCATCGGATCTGATTGGATTCGCGCCGCCCCGAACCCCCGGATCGCACGGGTTCATGGGCCGCGCCGACTCGCTGTCGTCAAACGATCGTTTGACGACAGGCGGTGAGGGCTGGCGGCCTCAGGCTGCGCGCAGGCAGAAGGGATGTCCGGCCGGGCTGGCGTAGACGCGGCTGCCGGTGCGGGTTTCCGAAGTGATCTCCTCGGTGGGCCGCAATCGGGTGGCGCCGGCGTCGGTGGCCGTGCGGTCGGCGGTCGCGAGGTCCTCGACTCCGAAGTCGAGGTGCATCTGCTGGGAGGTGCCGTCCGGCCAGCTCGGGGCGACGTGTTCGGGGGCGGACTGGACGACGATGACCGGGAGGCCGGGGGCCTGGATGAAGTGATGGGTCGGCGTGCGATGGATCGAGCCACCGAGCAGCCGGTGCCAGAAGGCGCTCTCCGCCTCGATCTCGGCAGCGTCGATGATCACGGAACTCAGGGTGATGGACATGGTGATGGTCCTGTTCTTCGCGCTGGTACTGGTCGGCGCTCAGACGGTCGGGATGATGCCGCCGTCGACGCGGAACTGCGCCCCGGTGAGCCACTTCGCGCGGCTGGAGGCGAGGAAAGCGATCATCTCGGCGACGTCCTCGGGATCCCCGGGGCGGCCCATGGGAACGTTCAGGTGGTCCACGATCTGCTGTGTGACCTCCTCGGTGGTCACGCCCTGCTTCTCGGCCATGTGCCGGAGGTGGGCGGTGGCGCCGTCGGTGACGACGAAGCCGGGAAGGACGCAGACCACACGCACCCCGTGCGCGCCGACCTCGGTGGCCAGTTCGCGACTGTAGGTGTTGAGCGCGGCCTTGGCGGCGGCGTAGGACGCCTCGGTGCGCTGGGGCAGTTGGCTGGCGATCGAGGAGACGTGGACCACGACGCCGGAGCCCCGCTCGACCATTCCCGGTACCAGGGCCCGGTCCAGGCGCACGGCGCTGAGGAGGTTCATCTCCAGGTCCGCCTGCCAGGATGCGTCGGACCGGCTCAGGGTCGGCGCCGGGGTGCTGGCCGCGCCGGCGTTGTTCACGAGCACATCCACTCCGCCCACCTGGTCGACGATCCGGCGGCCGAGCTCGGCCACGCCCTGCTGCGTCGAGAGGTCCGCCGGTACGAAGGTGGCGCCGCCGTCCTCCTCGGGCCGGCTGCGGGAGGCCGTCAGCACGGTCGCGCCCGCGGCGACGAAGCGGCGCACGGTTGCCGCGCCCAGGCCCCGGCTGCCGCCGGTGACCAGCACTCGCAGGCCTTCCAGGCCCTCGTCGGTGTTCGGCATGGGAAATCTCCTCCGTAAGATGAACCTGACTCCGGAAACGGTACACGTAAACGGAATCAGACTCATCTTATGGAGGGTTGCCTTGCCTGCATCACGCCCGCTGCGCGCCGACGCGCGACGCAATCGCGAGGCACTGCTGTCCGCAGCCCGACAAGCGTTTCTCGGCGGCGACACCGACGCACACGTGGAGGAGATCGCCCGCAGTGCCGGCGTCGCCGTGGGCACGCTCTACCGCCATTTCGAGACCCGCGAGGCGCTGATCGAGGAGGTCTACCGCAAGGAGGTCGACGACCTGTGCGCCGCACCCGGCGACCTGCTGCACCAGCACGCCCCGGAGGAAGCCCTGCGGCGGTTCCTGCTGCTGCTTGTGGACCACGCCGCCGTGGGCAAGGGGATGTCTGTCGCGCTGGAGAGCATCATGGCGACGGACTCACCGGTCTTCGACGACGCCCGCACCCGCATGGGCGACGCCTTCACCCAGCTCCTCGACGCCGCCAGCGCGGCCGGCACCGTCCGCGACGACATCACCGGCCCCACCCTCCTGCGGGCCCTGGGCGGCATCTGCGCCATGCGCGTGACCGAGGGATGGCTCGACGAAGCCCGACAGATCACCACCGTCCTCCTCGACGGCCTGCGCCACGTGGCCCCGCGCGCGAGCTGAGCCGAAGGACGCGCGTGCCCGGCGCGTTACTCCTGCCCGCTCCCGTCGTCGTCCTCGTCCAGTTCCGGAGCGTCCGGATCACGCAACGGGCGCAGGACTCCGACGGCCGGGGTGGAGGCGGTGAAGCTGTAGCGGCCGAGCAGCGGCGCGTGGGGCGACCTCCTCCGCCGCCGCCCACAGCGCGGTCACGTCCAGGTCCGCCTCCTGCTCCTCGACCAGCTCCAGCTCCTCGAACAGCACCTTCGCCGCCCGCGCAGGGTCCCGAGCACTCGAGCCGCGGGGTCAGGCCGGCGTGCCGGAACCGGAGTTCGGTACCGGCACCGGCGGGGGCCGGTCGGGCCGGCGGGATGCGCGGACGGTTGCTGTACGGCCTCCGGACATGATCCCCGGTGATCGGCGCCCTTGCCGTGGAGCGGCCGCAGGCTCCTGACCGGCAACTCCCGCGCGCCTGTAAGGAAAGACCACCGAAGAATCGGGCAATCACTGCTAAAGTAGGCACAAGGTCGATCATGGTCCGCTGACCGTCGAATATGGATCGCCTTCTCTGGAAGCACTTCCCGGTGTGCAGTGATGATCTGACACCCATCTTGTTGACAGGACGATCACGGGTTTTACAGGGATCGCTTCCTGTCGTCAGGATCTAGCGGGCATCATGAGGGCGGTCGAGTCGAAAAAGTCGAGGAGCTGACAACCAAATGTCGCCATCGCGCGTGACAGCCGGCCCGTCGCGCACTCCCCTGAGCGACTGCATCCGCGATCATGTCAGGGACAAGGCCCCGAGCATCCGCACTCTGGCTCTGCGGTCGGTGGACCCGACCACTGGCCAGCATCTCACCGCCCAGTGGATCACCGACGTGCTCAGCGGACGGGTGCCCCGCATGCCGGATCTGTGGCGCCTGGACGCGCTGGCGACCGGGCTGGGGCTGGACTCCGACAGCGTGAAGGCGATGGCCATTACGCAGTGGATCGGCTGGGACATCGCCGATGTCCGGACCGGCGCGGGGCACCGCCTCATGTTCCGCGTGCCGAAGAATTACACCCCTGAACAGTCCGCCCGCCTGGCCGAGGAGTTGAACCGCGTGATCGACTCGGCCGAGTCCGTGGCCGATAAGGTCACAGAGGAATAGGAGTTTTCTGATACAGCCGTCACCGTGAGTGCCTGATGCGTCAAACTTCCCCCGACGGAACTACTGGCCGTGCGCCTGTGGACGCTCGGGAAGTACTGGCAAGAGAGGCTCCGGTGGATGCGATGATCGACCCGTCATCGCCGCCAGGACCATCGGTGGAGTTCCGCCGCATTCCTCTGCTCGGCGCCGGTCCTGGGGTGATCAAACGCCCGCTCGCGGGCCACCTGATCGTCGTCTATGTCGACGAGAGACAGTTCGACCCCGCTCTGACGTCCTCTATGGACGAGCTCGGTACCAGCGCGCTCAACCTGCTCCAGCCCGTCGAGGAAACGCGACCGGTGCCCGCGCTCCGGGTCCGGGTCCGCCGGAGCGGGGAGCTCGGGCGCGAGCTGGCGGTCGCCGAGATCACTCCGCAGGAGATAATCATCGGGGTAGATAAGACCCTTATGTCCGAGGATCTGGCCACCTTTCTGAGCGACGCGGGCACGATGGTCACCCGCGACTTCATCCGCCGTACTCCCTAAGGCGGCGGCATTCGAAGCCGGCGCCGGACCGGCCACCGCTTTGCCGTATCCGCGTATCCGCGGAACCGCGAGAACGGAAGGCGGAAAGGGCGGGAAAGATGACCTTCTTCGTCGTTCCGCGCCGGCCGAGAACCGTCGTGTCACCCGCGGCCCGAAACCGCCGTCCGATGACGTATGCGATGTCGGCGCGCGCGGCCGTGGCTCGCCGTCAGGGTTACCGATCGTCTCCCTTCGTTCCCGCCCCACGGCCTTAGGCAAGGCGGCCGGGCCGGGCATTTCATTGCCGGCTTCTCCAATACGGACCCCGCTCCGTCGCCGCGATGACGCTGCTCAATCCGGTGACATGAGGCGAACCCATGCGGAGCCCGCGGCCGGCCTGTCAACGAAATCGGTGGCACTGCTGAGACGGCTGATGTGGAACCTTCCAATTTCCCTGCGCCCGCATGTCCATTCGATTACAGTGCCACCTGCAGTCGAGTTGTCAGCAAAATCTGATGACGTAGTGATCGTCGGAGAGGTTGGCGATGGCCGGTAAGCCGGAGTTGCGTCCGCGGAGCACCGTGCTGCCGTGTGGCGCGACGTCCAGGTGCCGCGGCCGCGGCGGGCCGAGTCCGCCGCCCGCGCGTCCCTGGCCGGACGGTGCGCCGATGGTCCTGCCGCGCGGCACTCGCGCCGTCCACACCATGGCGGACCGAGCCGCGGCGGCGGTGGCCGCGGGGTCGCTCGGCATGGCAAGTGTGTCAGCGAATTATGTTGACGCTTTTGCGGCGACGACGCCCGTCCTGCGCCGGCCTCTCCGAGCCCTCGTGCTGGTGATCCTCGGGCGGGGATCTCGGTGAAAGCCCGATTCGCGCCGTTCGCACGGACGGCTCCCGAGACACGTACTCCGACACTGCGTCGGCTAGGCCCTGCCTAGCGCGGTTCCAAGTTCCACCCTCACAGAAGGAGTCGTCTCTTGACGATGAAAAGCACTCTCGTCACCGGCTTGCTCGCCGCGGCGGCGGTCGTCGTCCCGGCGGCCGTGGCGACCGCGCCCGCCAGCGCGGCGGCCAAGGCCGCGCCGCACGCGGCCGCCGGCCCGCACCACCAGAGCACGTTCACCAAGGACGCGCACAACCGCCCCGACGGGCACGGTCCCGACGGCCGCTGGCACGGCGGCGGGCACGACTTCGGCTTCGGCTGGCGCGGGCACCGCTGGGACCCGCCGGGCAACCGGTACCTGTACGGCGGCCGCAGCTACGTGCTGCCCAGCTGCCAGTCCATCGTCAACGGCGGGGTGTACATCGCGCCGGGCTGCGCGCAGACCCGGCCGGTCTACTACCTGGGCGGCCAGATCTTCGACCTGCCCGGCGACTGGTGCAACACGCCCATTGGCGGGCCCGGCCGGTGGTTCGGCCTGCGCGGCCAGCGGTGGGACCCGCCCGGCAACCGGTACCTGTACGGCGGCCGCAGCTACGTGCTGCCCAGCTGCCAGTCCATCCTCAACGGCGGGGTGTACATCGCGCCGGGCTGCGCGCAGAGTCGGCCGGTCTACTACGTGGGCGGCCGGACGCTCGACCTGCCCGGCGACTGGTGCTACCAGTCCACCGGACTGCCGGGCCGGTGGTACGGCCCGCGCGGCGGATGGAACCGGCCCGGCGGCGGCCAGCACGGTGGCGGTCCGCGCGGTGGCGGCCTGCCCGGTGGCGGCCTGCCTGGCGGTGGTCTTCCCGGTGGTGGCCAGAACGGTGGTGGCCTGCCCGGCGGCGGTCAGCACGGCGGCGGCCAGAACGGCGGCGGCCAGAACGGCGGCGGCCAGAACGGCGGCGGCCAGAACGGCGGCGGCCAGAACGGCGGCGGCCAGAACGGTGGCGGTCAGCATGGTGGTGGCGGGGGCCAGCACCACTGACGGCTCAGCGTGACCGGTGACATCGCCGCCGGCCGTCCGACGTCGAGGTGCTCTGACGGCGGACGTCCGGTGATCCGGGGGGTGCGATGATCACCGGTCCGCGGGGCGGTGTCCGCCGAGACGACGGAGACGTGCCGGAAGCGCTCAGCGCGCCTGCCTGACAGCGCCCGCGGGCGGCCGTCTTCCACGGCGCGCGAGCGCTTGTCTCCGTGGCGGTGCCGCTTTGTCCGTCCCCCTGACCCAGGAGGCGGACAAGGAGCACACGCCGCGATCGAGCGGCCGCGAGGACAACTCGCGGCCGCTCGATCGTCCGATCGCCCACCGCCGCGCACCGGCTCCAGCCGGGCGCGACTTCACGAGCCGGGCGTGAGCGGGCCGGCGCCCGTGACCGGCGTCGCCGCCACGCGGCCCGGCCTTCACAGCGACAGACGACAGAGCCTCCCCCGGCGACCGATCGGCGGCCGGGGCCCCCACTCTGAAGAGAGCGGCTATGAACGTGCATTGGTGGGTCGCGGGGACTCTTCTGGTCGCCGTGCTCGCGGCATCGGCCTGGCCTCCGTGGCGCAGTGCTCTGACCCGGCAGGATCCCCGCCTGTTCGACAGCGCCGGTGAGTTCTCCCGCCACCGCGCCGGGGCCTACACCATGACCAGCGTCAGCGCCGGGTGGTGCAGCTCCGCCCTCGTCGTGGCCACCTGGGAGCAGGTCGCCGCGCAGGCCGTGAGCCTGTCGGCCGACATCGACACCGCCTATGTCTGCGTATTGCGCGGCACGCGGACGTGGTACTGGCAGCGCGGCCGCATGCTCGACACCATCGCCGCCGCGGGCGAGGACGGCCACGACCCTCCGCGCCCCTCGACCGGCGGCCGGCGGCGGCCCTGACGGACCCCACCGCCGTCAGCGAGGCTCCCGGAAGGCGGCACAACAGCCGCGCGCACGAGCAGCCGTCCGTGGCAGATGTGCCCGGTGAAGGCCCGGTCGCCGGGGACGACGCGGCCGCGGCCGGCACGCGACCCCTGCCATGCGACCAGGCATCGCCGCACTCCGCCGCCCTGCTCTTCGCCTGGCGCGGTGGCATCCCGCGTGAACGGCCACACCGTCGCTGTTTTCGCCGTCACGGCGAGCGGCATACCGCCGTCCCCTCTGACTTCCCCCGGTGCAGAGCCCGGCCTCGACCGGAACCGCGACCGTCGTACCGGCCCACAAGGAGACCACAGCATGGACAGCGACCCACGACGGCACCGGCCTCTGCCCGGCTACACCGAGATCCGCGAGCTCGGCACCGGTGCCGCCGGCCGCGTCGTCATGGCGCGCGACGACGCCGACGGCGAACTCGTCGCCATCAGGCACCTGTCCGCCGGTCTGCGCGCGGACGCGAACTTCCTGGCCCGGTTACGGCACGATGCCCTGGGCCTGGAAGTGCTCGACGAGCCCAGCATGGTGGGGGTTCACGGCTACTTCGAAAGCGCCGACGGCTCCGCCGCGATCGTCATGGAACTGGTCGACGGCGTCTCGCTGCGGACCCTGCTGCGTCACGAGGAACCGACCGGGCCCGAAGCCGCGCTGGTGCTGCTGAACACCACGCTGTCGGCGCTGGCCGCCGCCCATGCCAACGGCATCATGCACAGGGACGTCCGACCGGAGAACATCCTGGTGAGCCGCGACGGCCACAGCAAGCTGGGCGACTTTGGCATCCCCGTCCACTCCGGCGACGGCATCGCGGGAGCGGGCACCCCCTCCTACATGGCGCCCGAGCAGTGGTCGGGCGCCCCGGCCTCTGCCGCCACCGACATCTACGCCGCCGCCGTCGTCTTCTACGAGTGCCTGACCGGCACCCGCCCCTTCCACGGACGCAACGTCGCGGCGCTCGCCCATCTGCATCAGACCGCCACGCCGTCGATCGAGCGCGTCCCCCAGGTGCTGCGCCCGCTGGTCACCTATGGGCTGGCGAAGCAGGCCGCGGACCGGCCCGCCGGCGCCGAGGCGTTCCTGGCGGAGCTGGAGCAGGTGGCCGACGTCCACTACGGCCCGGGCTGGGAGCACCGCGGCCTGCTCCGGCTGGCGAGCCTGGTCAAACTCCTCGGGCCCGTGCACGACGAACACCCGCCCAGCCCTCCCCCGGCCGAGGCGAGCCCGCCGGGACGCGGGCCGGCCAAGACGCTCGCCTCCAAGGCGGCGATGGGCCTGATCGGCCTGGCGGCGGCCGCCACCGCGACCACCATGGTGGTCAGATCGCTCGACGGTCCCGGCCTGCAGGCGCACACGACCTTCCTCACGCCGCGGCCGGTCCCGTCGGACGCCGGACATCCACGCGACCGTTCCCCCCACGCCGGCGCGATCCGTCCCGCCGCGACGCACAACGCCGCTCCCTCGGCGCAGGACTCCCTCACCGGCGAGCTGGACACCTCCACCAGACCGGGCAGCCTGCGGCGCACCTCGCGAAAGCCCCCGCACGCGGCCATAGCGGACCGGGAAACCTCCAGCCCCGTCTGCGTCGATGTGTCCTCGGTCCGCAGGCCCACGCCTGCCCCCGAGATGAGTCCCGTACCGGCGTCCACCACCTCCGTCACCACCCCGGCCTCGACGGCGACCCCCGCGCCGGCCGACAGGACGCCGGCGGAACCGGCGCCCTCCCTCGTCGATGAGACCCCCGACTAGGCGCCCGCGCGCCCGGCGCGTCCAGGCCCGCCTCGGCCTCTACCGCGCCCGCCTCGGCCTCTCCTGGACCCGCCTCGGCCTCTACCACGCCCGCCCTGAACTCTCCTGCGCCCGCCTCGGCCTCTCCTGGGCCAGGCACGCGGCCGCCGGACCGGACGCGGACCTCCCGCGGCCCCGCGTCCACACCGGACGCTCTCCCCACGGGCCGCAGGTTCGCGTCCGGTCCGGCCTGCGGGCCCGGCGTGGCTGAGCAGGTACGCCGTGCGCTGGCGGAGGGGCGACTGTCGGTGCCGGCGACCGGGGCCGTGCTCACCGACGGGGCGACCCCGCTGCCGTTTCGCGTCGTCGACGGCGACGGCCAGGAGATCCCGGCGGTCGGCGCCTACCTGCGCCACCTCGGTCGCGGCAACGTCAGCCCGCTCACCTGCCGCAGCTACGCGTTCGGCCTGCTGCGCTGGTACCGCCTGCTGTGGTGCCTGTCGGTCGAGTGGGACCAGGCGACCGCGACCGAGGCGGCCACCCTGGTGGAATGGATGCGCGCGTCGCGCAACCCGCGAGGAAGCCGCCACTTCGCCCCGCCCGCGCCGTCCTTCACGCCATCGGCGGAGCCCAATGGCCCCACGCCGCCGCCCCGGAAGGGAACGACAACGGCATCGGTGGAGCGCGAGACCGTCATGCCCGCGCCCCGGAAGGGAGCGGCATCGGTGGATCGCGGGCCCCTCATGCACGCGCCCCACAGGGGGACGGCATCAGTGGAGCGCGAGACCCTGATGCCCGCGCCGAAGGGAGCGTCATCGGCCGAGCGTGAGATGGTCTCGCCCCCAACCCGCCAGGGATACGCCGGTAAGACGATCGACCACGCACTCACCGTCGTCCAGGGCTTCTACTCCTTCCACGGCCGTCAGGGGAACGGGCCGCGGACCAACCCGATCCAGGCGTACCGCCGCGCGCTGAAGCCGGGCACGCCGGTCGAGCGCCCCGGGTCACACCGCAAGACGGCGAGCCGGGCGCCGCAGACGATCCCGGCCATGCGGTGGCAGGAGATGGTCGCGGGGATGGGCTGCGACCGCGACCGGGCGCTGCTGGAGTTCTACGTCAGCACCGGGGCGCGGGTGAGCGAACTCCTCCGGCTCGCCTTGGAGGACATCGACTGGACGAGCGGAGTCGTCTACCTCGCCGCCCTGCGCACCCGGCTGCGCCGGCCGGTCCGGGCCTCCGCCGACGCCTTCCGCCACCTCGGCCGCTACCTGGCCGCCGACGGGTTCCCCGCCCCCGGGCAGCCGCTCTGGCGCACCCGCCGCGGCGAGATCCGCCCGATGACGTACTGGGCGGCGCAACAGGTACTGCAGCGCGCCAACGACCAGCTAGGTGCCGAATGGACCTGGCAGGACGCCCGTCACACCGCCATCGTCAGAATGACCCACGACGAGCCCCTCACCCCCGCCGAAGTCCGCGCCCACGCCACCGCCAGACCCACCTGAAGTCGCCACCACCGCGGAACAACCCAAATCAGCCCCCACGTGAAGGTGTCCATGGGGTGCATACCTACCCGCCCACAGGACCGGGTTGGCACTACGAGGGGGTGCCAGCCTCCCGACCTACTTCATGGGGAAGGGGGATGATCGCATCAGCGCCATGTGATGAGGAGCAGGAGAATCCACAATGCTGCTGCCAGCAGGGGCAGGAAGTACGTGACCAGCGGCAGGGACGAGATTCCCTTCATCCGCCACTGTTTCCTGAGCTGCTCGTACTCGGGGAAGACCTCTCGCTGTCGTGCGCGCAGCAACTCGTAGTAGCGCAGGTGCCGGTGCGCCACGTAGCCCCAGATCACCGTGAGGAGCAGGCCGAACACCGCGATGATCCTTACAGCCATGAGTGCCGTCGTGGTGCTGGAACCGCCCGTCTGGGTCGTGACTCCCAATACCAGCGTGTAGGCGACGATCAGGAGGGATTCCACCACCAGGAACAAATTGGCGCGCTGGAACAACATGGTGTCCAGATGCAGCGAGTGCTGCCACATGCGATCCATGGCGCCAGAATCCATCTGGATGGATGCATTGGACTGCTTCTCAATGGACATCTGCCGGCCTCCTCGCCAGAACTGTCTCCACCGCAAGTTCTACTGGCCAGGCCCTGGCGTCAACCAAGGGTCGTCCCTGTGGTCCCGTACGAGACGCCGCAGCTGCGTCTCTCCGAAGGTACCGGCGTGCCGTTCCGAGCGGCTCATGATCCGTTCCTCCCCCAACTCCTCCGCCCCCCAGCGAGCAGTCGAGGCCACGGATTCGGAGGAGGTCGGGGAGATCGTGGAAGGTGTGGTGCTCGACGACTCGCCGGCCACCGAGCCCGCCGTCGACGTCACTGCCCCTCGCTTCCCGTCTTGCAGTTGCGCATGACCGAGACGCCGCTCACACCCCCGCTGATCCGCCGGTGGCCCTACCCCACGGGCACAGGGCGGGGCCGGCGGCGGATCGCCGTCAGGGTGAGGCCTACGCACATCAGCAGGCTGCAGGCGATGCTCGCCGTCATCACGGCCACATAGCCCGGACGCGCCGCCTCCGCTCCGAGCAGCAGGAACGCGGTGGCGGGCACCCATCCGGCGACGGTCAGCGCGGCGCTGGCGGCGAACCCGGCCACGGTCCAGCGCAGCGCCGTGGCGGGTACGTCGTCCGACAGGGCCGCCGCCCGGCCGGCCAGGGCGAGCGAAAGGATCATCGGAACAACGAACCCACCGGTCAGCGGCAACATCGGCCCCAACGGCATTCCGTACTCCTGAACGGGCGGCAGGCCGTAGTAGAGGTACGTGATGGCCGCCATGGCGAAGCCGAGCAGGCCACCGATCATTGCCGTAGTGGGACGCCTGAGTCGCGCGGCGACCACCAGCGCCGACGCCTGCGCCAGGAGCACCACTATGGTGGCCAGGCCGAACAGCGAGGAGGCGGTGCGCAGGAGAGTCGTCGCAAGGGCACCGTGCTCGACGGCGGACCGCCAGACGGGCTCCCCGCCGGACGGGAACTTGACCGCGGAGTCCCACAGGATGGCCAGCAGGCCGCAGCCCGCAGCGGCCAGCAGCGGCGGCGGCAGCAGCCTCCGGACGACGTTCGGCCGCGCGTCGTACCTTCGGGGGATCAGATCGCGGTGGGCCCACGCGTCGATCGCCGCCGTGCAGAGGTCGGCGAGGGTCTCCAGGCGCACGGGGCGCGTGGCGAGCAGGTCGCGCATCTCGTCCCCGTAGCGGTGGAGCCACGCCCGGGGAAAGAGCCGGAGTGCGGCACCGGCCAGCCTGCGCGCGATCACGACAGGCCCCAGGCCGGGCCGAGGCGTACAGCGGCCGTTCCCTCGATGCGCCGGAGGGTGGCGATCTGCTCGCGCAGGGCCTCGCCGCCGGCTTCGGTGATGCGATAGGGCCGCCGCCGGGACTCGGCGTCCAGCGCCTCGATCCAGCCGCGCTCCTCAAGGCGCATCAACGCTCCGTACAGTGTGCCGGGCTCCAGGGATGTGCCCGAGAACTCCTCTATGTCGTGGATCATCCGGTACCCGTGCTTCGCCCCGTCCGCCAAGCTGATCAGCACCAGCAGCGCGACGTCGGTGAAGCGGCCCAGATCCGGTTGGCGGCGGCCCATCGGCTCTCCTCTCCCTGCTATTCAGTTTTACTTACTAAGTTGAACTGTGCAAGAGGGGCGGGTCGCACGCTCTGCAGAAGAGGACACGGGGCCGGCGACCCGCAAGGGCAAGCACGCCGTCGTCACCTTTCCCAGCCGAAAGTCGTCCCGGAAACGGTCGTTTACGGGACGGCTTCGAGCCGGATGGCTGGGAGTCGTGTTCGCCCAGGAAGATCCGTCCCGGAATCCGTCCAGAAACACCTGGTTGGGAGATTGAGTTGCGGGACCGTTTTCGAGACGATGGGCCGGTGAACACCTCCACTGAGCACGCCGCCGGCCATGCCGCAGCGGGGGCGAAGACGGGCAGCGTGCCCTCCAACGCGATCCGGGTCGGCTATGCCCGGATCTCCACCCGCACCCAGGACCACCTGTCGCAGATGGAGGCGCTGGCGGCCGCGCACTGCCGTCAGATCGTGGAGGAGACCGCCAGCACCCGCAAGGACCGGCCCAAGCTGCGCGCGACGGTGGCGGCGATGAAGGCCGGCGACACGCTGGTCATCTACAAGCCCGACCGCATCGCCCGCTCGGTGAAGGAGCTGCTGGTCTTCTTGGAGGACGAGCTCGCCCCGCGCGGGATCAACCTGCACATCCTGTCGGGCATCTGCGCCGGGGTGCATCGGCCCGGCGGGCGGAGCGTGGCAGACAAGATGCTGTTCATGGTCGCGGCGATGGCCGCCGAGATGGAACGCGACCTGATCTCCGAGCGCACCTTGGACGGCCTGGCGGCGGCCGCGGCCCATGGCCGCAAGGGAGGCCGCCCCACCACCGTCACCGACGATGTGCTGGCCATCGCCCGCGCCCGCCGCGCCCGCGGCGAGTCGATCACCGCCATCGCCAAACACTTGGGTATCGGCCGCTCCACGCTGTACCGGGCACTGGAGGACGACGCCTAGACCCCCCGCCTCTAGACCTAGACCCCTCACGATCCCCAGGGCCTCACACCGAGGCATTACCAATGACGATGGCGAGCGCTCCGCTTACGGCAGCCGCGATTCTCCGGTCCACTCGTCCCAGCCCGGCGACGGCGCTTGCTCGGCACGACAGCTGGCGATCTGCCCACCCCCGAGCGCCTCGCCGTCGGCTACG
Source organism: Sphaerisporangium rhizosphaerae (assembly GCF_042665155.1). NCBI lineage: Bacteria > Bacillati > Actinomycetota > Actinomycetes > Streptosporangiales > Streptosporangiaceae > Sphaerisporangium > Sphaerisporangium rhizosphaerae. The sequence continues at coordinate 76,755 of NZ_JBHTCG010000034.1, forward strand.
GTCACAGCGATCGTTTCGGCCATGTCCTCTGTAACGGTGAGCGCTTCCAACTCCGAGTAAGTGGCGATGAGCGATACCTCACCGGGCAAGCCGAGATGGACACGGCGGATGTGGCTGGCCGCTCGGGCTGCCGCCGTTGTGCTGGGAGCGGTGCTGCTGGTGGCGCCCTCGTTCACCGACTTCGTCGCCTGGGCAGCATCCCCGCAAGGGCTCGGGCAGCCAGCCTGGGGGGCGTGGGTGGTGGCGCTCGGGCTGACCGTCTTCCCGGTCGTGCTGGTCCTGAGGGTCGGAGACGGGTGGCGGGGTGATCATCTTTGGCGGCGGCGTCCTTGGGGGGCGTTTGTCGCCGCATGGGTGATCATCATCATCGGCGCGGTTGTCCAGTGGGAGGCCGGCCGCCCGTGGTCGGAGATCCTCATCAGGCCCGTAACGCTGGCCATCATGTTCGTGACCGCCGGCCCGGAGACCGTGCGCCGTTCTGTGGTCAATACCATCCGCCGGGTGCTGCAGGCACCCCTCGTGATCATGGCGTGGGTGCTGGACACCAGCAGGTCTCCCTACCGCAAGAAGCTCTCAGGAGTGATCGTGCTGGCAGGGTACATGTCCTGGGTTGCCGGGCGATTCTTCGACGCTGCGTTCGCTGACTTGTCCGCGTACTTCACGTCGATGTCGACCATCAACGACGTCTGGTCGTGCATCTATCTACCGCCGCAGCTGTCCAGCCAGATGGGGACACCGCTGTGGCTGCACGTCGCCTTCTCAGTGACCCTGCTCATCCTTCTGCTGTGGGCGCTTGGACTACTGGTCGCCGCTCGAGTGCTCCTGTGCGTGTACGTGGGCGTGGTCGTTGTCTGGAACGCTTGCCAGGCAGCGCGGCTGGGCGGCGTAAGGGCCTACACGGCATCGATTGCGGACATCGACGACATCTGGCAGCGCATCTATCTACCGCCGCAGCTGTCCAGCCAGATGGGGACACCGCTGTGGCTGCACGTCGCGTTCTCAGCGACCCTGCTCTTCGCTGTACTGGTGGTGTTCTTGCAGCTGGTCTGGTTGCTCCTCGTTCCTTCGTTTATGGAGCAGGAGCGCTACGGGCACCCGACCGCTTCCGGCAGGTAACCGAACAGAATCCTTGCTCTGACAGGTAAGCCCGACCCTGTGACGTGCCGAAAGCCGAATGGGACGCAGGCATCCCCGACAGGTGTGTCGGGTCCAGAATCATGCAGTGAACTTCGTGTGCTCGCCCAGGTCGCCGCAGCAGTGGCTCGGATTGCCGAAACCAAAGTCGGGTTGTCGCCATGAACTTTGTGATGAGGGCATGGAACGTCGCATTGGTGTGCGGGTTGCCGTCGGCGTGCCCACGAAGGAAGCGATCCCGGGGCAGTGTGCTCAAACCCCCTCGGGAGATCCCCTCACAGCAGACTTCGCCAAGGATCTTCGATCTCGGTCATCGCTACATACTCCAGCCGTAGATCGTTATGTGCCCTGGTCTTGGGATTGTCTGCCGCTGGCGGAAACTCAGATGATCTGAGCCCACCATCCGGTTAGGGTCGGGCGGTGCCCAAGCTGAAGCGGCTGGATGCTGGCCATGCCCCGGCGGTCCTGGCCTTCGAGCTGGAGAACCGCGCCTACTTCGCTGCCTCGGTCCCCGACCGCGGCGACGACTTCTTCGACAAGTTCACCGACCGGTACGGCTCCCTGCTGGCCGAGCAGGAGGCCGGCATTTGCGCCTTCTACCTGCTCGTTGCCGAGGACGGCTCGGTTCTGGGCCGGTTCAACCTGTACGACCTCGAGAACGGCACTGCTGAGCTCGGTTACCGGGTCGCGCAGCACGTCGCCGGACGCGGCGTGGCGACCGAGACCGTGCGGGAGCTGTGCCGGCTGGCGGTGGCGCGGCACGGGCTGCGCACCCTGCGGGCGGGCACCTCCCGCGAGAATGTCGCGTCCCAGAGGGTGCTGATCAAGGCTGGGTTTGTCCTGGTTGACTCGGCCGACCTCGGTGGTAAGTCAGGCCCCTGGTATCAGCGCGACTTGGTACTGCAGCGGTAGGCGTACGCGACCCCGCAGACGGGCCCTGATCGCCCGTCTGCGGCCCCCTGGAGCTGGTGTCCAGATCCCCTGCCCTGGCGGGATTGGCGGCCCACAGTGGCTCACGGCGATGGGCAGACCCGTACGGGAGTCGTTGTCGGGCGACCTGTTACGCAGAGGCGTCACGGGCAGCCCTGCGCGCCCGCCAGGCCGCAGTCCGGCAAGCGTGCGAGTCGTAGACGGCGTCTCGCCGGCGGGTGCGGGTGTGGCCGGGTACGAACCAACGCCTGCACACCGGACAGCACCGGGCCACCTGCTCCCGCCTGCCTGACACGAGCGCCATGATGATCTCGAAGGCTTCCAGCTCGTGACGGCGCCGGCGAGCGGCAGCAGCCCGGCACGCCGAACGGCAGTAGAGCGCGTCCGGGCGAGCGCCCATCAAGAGCGGCTTGCCGCAGTACCGGCAGCAGCGTTCACCGGTCATACCTTCACCGTAGGACCGCCCCCGACAAGCACCCGTCCAAGCCCCGCGCGACGTCGGCCGAGGAGGGACGATCGGCACACTCCGGTCCCCACCGCAGCAGGCCGGGGCCGATCGGCGCCGGAGACCTCCTACGTCGGCCCCCGCCAACGGATGTTCTGCGGCGGAGGGGCGAGCCCCATCAAGGGTGCTGCTGGCGCGCTCCCTGGACAGCGGCGATCCTTTCGCCGATGCGGTGGCGCATAGGCGTATTTCCCCTGGTCACATGGTTGTGGTCATGGAAGCAGGAGCGAATACTTGCTCTGAGGGGTTCCGTGTGGAGCTGGCGGGCTGACCGAGCGGCAGTTGCACAGCCTTGCACCTGTTGGCACGGTTTGCATCGACGCCGCAGATGTGAGGTACATCACAGCTCACCGTTCCGAGGTGTCCCGCCCGATACCGAGCCTGCGCCAGGCCCGACGACAGCTGAGGTCGGACGATCGGCACACTCCGGTACCCGCCGTAGCAGGCCGGGGCCGATCGACGCCGTGGGGCCTTCTACGTCGGCCCTCGGCATCGGGCGAGAGCGTGCGGCAGAAGCACCGCCTCACCCGCCCGGCTCACTCCCCTGCGGCCGCCTCCTCCGGCGGGGCCTCGCCCGCACCAGACGACCCCGAATTCGGATCCGGCACCGCGACGGCCACCGCCGGCAATAGCAGACCCGCCGGCGCCGTAGCCAGCAAACCCGTCGGTGGAACCTCCCACCGGTCCGGTCGGCTTAGGTCCACCGTGCCGCCGGAGAACCTCGCTTTGTCGAAGGCGACCGTGCCGCCGGAGAACCTTGCGAGGCCGAAGTTGACCGTGCCGCCGGAGAACCACGCACTGCCGAAGTCCACGATGCCGCCGGAGAAGGTCGCGCCGTCGAAGTGGACCGTGCCGCCGGAGAACGTCGCGGCAACGAAGCTGACCGTGCCGCCGGAGAACGCCGCGAAGCCGAAGGCGACCGTGCCGCCGGAGAACGTCGCGCTGCTGAAGTGGACCGTGCCGCCGGAGAACTTCGCGCCGCCGAAGGCGACTGTGCCGCCGGAGAACCTTGCGACACCGAAGCGGACCGTGCCGCCGGTGAACCCCGCGGCCTCGAAGTCGACCATGCCGCCGGAGAACGTCGCGCCGACGAAGTCGACCATGCCGCCGTAGAACCCCGCGGCCTCGAAGTCGACCATGCCGCCGGAGAACTTCGCGCCGCCGAAGCTGACCGTGCCGCCGGAGAACGTCGCGTCGCCGAAGTCGACCGTGCCGCCGGAGAACGTCGCGTCGCCGAAGCTGACCGTGCCGCCGGAGAACGTCGCGGCAACGAAGCTGACCGTGCCGCCGGAGAACGTCGCGTCGCCGAAGTTCACCACGCCGTCGGAGAACACCGCATGAGCGAAGTCGCCGCTGTCGAACACCACACCGGTGAAGTCCAGGTTGTGGCCCTGCCAGGACACCGCGGCGTCGTCGCGTAGGTGGGCGCCGATCAGGCGGATGATGGTGTGTCGAACCTCGCGCAGCCCGGCAAAGGCCAGCCGCTCGGCCTCCGGGGCGTCGTCGACCGGCTGTGGGGTGTAGGGCATCCGCAGGTAGGCGCACAGCACGTCGATGCAGGTCTGCCGCAGCTGCCGGGTCGGGGCGTCATCGGCCAGCCCGGCCAGGGCGTGCGCGCCGGCCAGTCGCACCGCCGGAGAGTCGTGGCCGAGTTGCCCGGCGGCGGTGGTGAACCGGTCGTTGTGCAGCTTGGTCGCCTCGCGCTGCTCCCCCCGAAGCGCGCGCAGCTCGACCTGGTGCGCGCGCTGCTCGGCCTGCTCGGCCAGCACCTGAGCGGCCTCGGCGACCTTCTGCCGCCGGTAGGCCACCACCAACGCCACCAGCCCGCCTACCCCCGCCACCACCGCGAACGCGATCTTCAACAGGTCGAACAACGTGGCCGCGCTCACCTGCGCCTCCGGGCGCAGCCCTTGCACGCCGAACAGCACCAACCCGCCGACGATCACCCCGGCCAGCAACACCACCGCGGCCGCCGCCGTGACCGCAAGCGCCGGACCGATGCCCATCAACCGCAACCCCGGCAGCTCCGCCGGTACCCGCGACGCCTGCGGTTCCGGCGGTCTACCGGTACCGGACTTCTCCGCCTCGCCCATACCGGCCCATACGCGCAGGTACCGGCCGTGTTACATAGCTACGTCTATACCTGCACGCGCACCGGGCGCCTCCCCGGAGCTTTCCAGGCTCCGCTCCGGGCTGAGATTGGACGATCGGCACACTCCGGTACCTGCCGTAGCAGGCCGGGGCCGATCGGCGCCGGTGGCCTCCTACATCGGCCCCCGGCACTGGGTGCGAGCGTGCGGCGGAAGCAGCAGCCTCTGCGTGCTAGCGGTGAGCCGGTGTCTCCAGCTTGAGCAGGCCAGCGTCGAAGGCGAGTTGGAACATCGCGCCCAACTGCACCGGCACCGTGTCCGGTGTCCTGGTCGACGAGCCGTCGTCCTCAGACACGGCCGCGTCCAGCAGATTCTGCAGCAGGGCATGGGTCTGGCCGAGCAGGTAGCCGCACATCATCATCTGCTCAGTGCGCGTGCCGCTCACTCGCGGCAGCGGCTGTTCGCGCAGCAGATTCCGCATAGCCTCCAAGCGAGCGGCGATCGCCTCGCTGAAGGCCGGATCGGCCGCCGCCCGGGCATAGATGTGCTGGCCGTAGCGGCGATACAGCGTCTGCACCGCGAAGGCGTCTTCCGGTTCCAGCAGTTCATCGTCCGGCGCGCCGTCTCGCGATCCCCGCAACCATCGCATGTTCATGGTCAGCCATCGTGAACGCGCCACCGCTCCCTGACAATCCCCCGCTGGCCCTGGGCGCCGCCGGCGCGAAGCGGTCAGCATTATGACTCTCGCCGCACAGGATTCACCTATGGCAGTCTCGGGCCGATCCCGGCCGCGAACCCAGTGCGCGCTCACCGGCCGCCCGACGCACCCGCCGGGCGGCAACACTCGCCGGAGGGACGGACTCATCTGTCCCCTGACCAGAGAGGGAAGCAGTGGACGAGACGGAACGCCTGAAGTCGCTCATCTTCCACACGGCGCAGGAACTGTGGGATGAAAAGGAGGCGCTGAGGAAGTTTCTTGGCGTGGTGCGGCGTAGCGACGCGTTCGCCGATCTGGCCGATGCGCTGGAAAAGATGCCCGTCAAGCCGGCGAACGCCACGTTCTACGGTGTGCGGAGCAGGGAGTTTCAGGGCTAGCTGTGGCTCGGCGCCGACGTCAGCGCTACGTGTGGTGCTTGCGGGCGCGACTAGCGTGCCGGTCCGCCGCGGACTGCAGGCGTCGATGCGCCCCGGTCCTGGCCGTCTTGCTGTCAGGGTGTTTCGCGGCCGTTGACTGCGCCCGCGCGGCCGCGGCCTTGTCGGTGATTCGGCTGCTACTCATACCTCCAGCCGTACCCGCCACTGGTGATCGACCACCAGTTCTGGCACGGAGTTCTGGCACAGCAAGATATGCGATCCGACGTCTGATCCTCGGCGAGACCTTCCCGGGCGCTGATCTTCCTCCTATCGTCGGAAGCGGGATGTCCCGCCATTCCGAGCGGGACGGGACGCGATGGGGCGGCAATGTGACGAACGACGCCTGGCAAGAGGACCGGGACCATACTGCCGGCGAGGGACATCGCCGGCCATTGCGGCAGCGACGGCAGGAGGGCGGCCGGCCACACAAGCACACCGTGCGGTTGTCGGATGCCGAGCAGGACATCATTGCCGCCCGGGCAGCAGAAGCCGGGGTGAGCGTGCCCCGGTTCCTCGCCGAGGCCGGGCTCGCCGGCGAGGCGGGCGCGGCGAGCGAGCGACGTGCGGCGGCCGCCGAGCTGCTGGCGGTCCGACGGATGCTCGCCACGGTTGGCGGGGCCCTGGACCAGCTCTCCGCGACGGCTGGCGCGACCAGCGAGGCGCACGATGCCCGGGCGATGTTGCACACTACCGAGCGGATCCTGGCTCGTCTGGACGAACTCACGGCCGCCTACGGACACCTTGGCCTGCCGGACGGCCTGCGCCCCGAACGCGGCCACGCCGCCGACGACCCGGCCGCCGACGGCGAGGACCTGGTCGACGTCGACGTGGAAGGCGTGGCGGCGCGGTGAACAACTTCATCTCCCCCGCCCGCGGTCGGCACGCGGTCGGCCTGGTGCGGTACCTGTTCGGCCCGGGCAGCAGCGGCGAGCACACCGACCAGCGGATCATCGCCGCTGACTCGGTCCTCGGCTACGCCGACGGCGTGCGACTGGACCACGTCGACGACACCCACCTGGTCTACGCGCTGGGCCGGGACATGGACTCCCATCGCGTCCTGCTGCAGGCGCATCCGGCTGGCGGGTGGGTGTGGCATTGCGCGATCAGCCTGCCGCCCGAGGAAGCCGGTCACCTGGACGACGAGCAGTGGGCGCACATCGCCCGCACCGCCATCACCTGCCTGTGCTTCGACGCAGACAGTGCGGCCGGGCGGGTGCCATGCCGGTGGCTGGCCGTCCACCACGGCCTGTCGACCGGCGGCAACGACCACATCCACCTGATGGTCAACCTGGTCCGCGAAGACGCCACCACGGCGTCGACGTGGAACGACCGGCGCACGATGAGCCGACTGTGCGCGGACATGGAAATGCGCTACGGCCTGAGGCGCGTGGAGGGCCGCCCGGGACGAGGGATGCCTGGCTACTCCAAGGCCGAGCACCAGCGCCTGAAGGCCGGGCTGCAGCTGCACCGCCACCGCGCCGCGCGCATCGTCCGCGCCTGCGCCCTGGCGGCCGTCAGCGAGGCCGAGTTCGTCGCCCTGGTCCGCGACTGCGGGCTGCAGGTGCGGCCCCGCTACAGCGCCGACTGGGCGGCGGTGACCGGCTACAGCGTCGGGGTGGCCGACGAGCACGGCACGGTGGCCTGGTACGGCGCCGGTGGCCGCCTGGCCGCCGACCTCACCCTGCCCCGTCTGCGGGAGCACTGGCCCTCCCCCACCCCACACGCCGCCGCCGGGGCGCTGGCCGAGTGGCGCCGCCCATCAGCCGCCGGGCGTCGGCGTCCGCAGGCGAAGGCCTCGGCGGGGTCGTGGATCACGGCTGCGGGGCGCATCGAGCAGCTCGCCCACCGGCTCGCAGACACACCACACGATGACGCGACGACCTGGTCGGCCGCCGGCCGGGATGCCGCCGCGGTGGCGGCCGCGCTGGCCACCCGCATGGAGCCCTCGGCCGGGCCGGTGACCGAACTGGCCGACCTGCTCGCCCGAGCCGCCCAGACCCCGTCCACACGGCTCCGTAGCGATGTCCTGGGCGACGAGATGCGCAGCGCGGTCACGGTCGCCCACCAGGCCCCGCACAGTCCCGTGTGGACCGTGCTGCTGCACGCCGTGACCGCCCTGGCCGAAGCGATCGCCGCCCGGCGGCAGACCGGCCAGCCCGCTCTGGCGGCCGAACTCGCGGCCGCCGTGCCCCGCGTCCAGGTGGCCTATCCCCCGCCCAGTGCCCGCCTGCTGGCGGCCTACCACCGCCCCGGGAGTGCCGCGGCCAAGCCTGCTCCTGCTGCCCGGCCGCCCGCCGCCGGTCCACCTCGTCCCGGGCGGCGCCCCGGCCCGGCACGCTGAACCTCTCCTCTAGCGAGCGCGCCGCGCCGCTCGCAGGCCGATCAGCGATGCAAAGTGCATTTCGCCTGGTCAACGTGGTTGTGGTCATGGAGATAGGGGCGAATACTTGCAGCTGAGGGGTTCCGTGTGGAGCTGGCCGGTTTGACCGGACGGCACCCATCGAGGCCAGATACCACGGGGTGCTCGACCGCGACCCGGGCCGGCGACCCACGCAGACGATCAACGTCCTGCGGAGGGGGCACACCGTGGCGGACAAGATCGGGAACGTTACCCAGCGCCGATTCGACGAGATGGTCGACCAGGCAAGCGACATGGTGCGGAAGATCGGCGTCTACCAGTTCGCCATGGGGGACATGGCGCTGGAGATCGAACCGATGCGCCCTCCCCGCACAGGGCGAAACGAGGGAGTCCGGGCCTCGATGCGGCTGTTCGCCGAGGAGATCGGCGAGTCGGTCGGCACAGTGCTGACATGGCGCTGGGTCGCCAACGCGTGGCCGGCGGACCAGAGATGTGAGGATGCCAGCTACACCGTCCACCGCGTGATGGCCTCTCACCCTGACCGGTTCATGCTCGTCCGCGAGCCACCACTGGCTTGGCGCGGCCGCCGCCGCTGGACCGAGGAAACCGCGGCCAAGGCCGTGGGCCGGGTCAGCACCATCACCCCCTACCCCTTGTCACCCGCCGTGGTGTTCGCCGACTCCTTGCCCGACCCGTTCCCTGACGACGAGTCGTTGTCGGATGACATCGAGGCCGCGGAGGACAAGTCGTTGTCAGGCGAGGTCGTGTCCGTCGGTGAGGAGTCGTTGTCGGGCGACATGCTCCCCGCCGCTGACGCGACCCAGCAGATCCACCAACTACCCTCCGACGACGCTGCGGCGTCCACCATGGTCGCGGAACTGCTCAGCCGGCCGGAGGTCGCCGGCCGCGTCATGGCGGACCCCAACACCCGACGCCAGCTGTACCAGGCGCAACATGACCATGATCAGCAGGTCCAGGAAGCCGCTCGGGAACGAACGCCCGCCATCAAGCACGTCGACCACTCCATTCACTTCCTGGACCTGATCGGCACCGGCCACGCCTTCGTCGCCGGGATCAACCGCCTCATGCCGCAGATCAAGGACAACCCGCTGGCCCAGGGCGAACGTGACGCCATCCACCACGTCTTGGACCAAGCGCAGGCGGCCATCGACTTCTGCCGCAGCGTGATCAACGTCGGGCACCTGACCATGGAAGAAGAGTGGGCCAAAGTCAACGAGGAGGAGCCATGACAACCCCCCCACGCCGACCACGTCGGTCACGCGCCGAATCAGGCGAAGAAGTGCTGCGCCAACTGCTGCTGGTCGCCCCGGCCGGGCTGTCCAGAGCGGCGCTTCTGGAGCGGATGGGCCCCACCTACAGCCTTAGCCAGGTGGCCACAGGCACCGTCTGGGTCAAGGAGGTCGGGGCCAGCCGCGAAGGGCGTCCCTTCACCTCCAACCGTAAGAACGGCAGTGGTTTCCCTGACGACGTCCAAGACTGGATCGGGTACGAAATCAGCCAGGGCCGACGCGCGTACACCACCCTAGACCGGCTGCTGAAAAGCACCGTGGACCCGCACATGCGACGGCACCCCGAGGACCCGATCGTTCGCGGGCTGCACGAACGCATCACCAACGCCGTACGGGAAGTGGGGATCGCGCTGGAGGAGCTGAAGCACCCACCAGCCACACCAGCCAGCGTCTAATGCCCGCCATCTCGGAGCCGAGACACTACTGGCATCGGCCACCAGGAGTGCGCCTGCGACCGACGGCCGAGGGTACAAGTCTCTGGCCTTGGTCCAGCCCTCAGGATGTGCCCTCTCGTCAGGGCCGCTGGTCGCGTTCGGCTGGCGCACACAGGAGCGCATCGACGCAGGAGTGCATCCGGGCGCTCGACTCGCCCAAGCTGTGGGACCGGATGGGCACGCTACGACTGCGGGTTGTCAGACCGAGTGACCGTTGCCGTTGAGTACCTCGCGGCGGTACTTGCGGCCGGTGCTTTCGTGTACGCCGAGCGCTCGGGCGAGCGCAGCCCCGGTCATGCCCGGGTCCTGGGCGAGCAGGCCCGCCACCATGGCTCGCCGGTCCCGCTCGCTTTGAGCATCGCGCATCGGCTCGTCACCGTGCGTCGGCGAGGCCGCCCTCGGATTCGGCTCGGTCACCGGCGCGGTCGGCTCGTCTACTTGCGATGCCGGCTCGCCCGAGTCGAGTGCCGCCGCTACGGCAATCGGCCGAGCCGCTTCGCTCGCCCGCTCCACGGGCGGCGCGCTCGCTCGCTCTGCCTGCTCGCTCGGGTCCGCGCTCGCCGCTCGGGTCTCGCCGCTCGGGGCGAGCGCTCGCTCCCGCTCGCCCGAGCCGTTGTACGCGCGGCGCGGCTCAGGCGAGTCGGCGAGCGCGCGCTCAGGAAGCGCTCGGTCAGGAAGCGCGCGCTCGGGGCGCGCTCGGTCAGCGGGCGCTCGCTCGGCTCGGTTGACGAGCGCTCGATCGGCGAGTTCGCGGCCCGAGCGGACCACCCACATGATGAGTTCGTAGGAGATGACCAACGCGATCGCGGGCCACGCGGCGAGCGCCGCGGCGAGCGGGCCGCGCTCGATGCCGTGCAGGATGTTGGCGGCGAGCGTCGCGGCGATTCCGAGGGCGAGCGCCCACCGAGCCAGCGCCGGCACCTTGAGCCGGTAGCGGGCGCACCACAGCAACACCATGGACGAGGCGTAGATCATGCCGTCCACGGTGGCCGGCACCAGATGCGCCGACATCTCGTCCTCGGCGCCGTACTTTTCGATCACCGCCACCGCGTGCCAGTACGACACCCACGCCGCCACCGCTGCTACGGCCAGCACTACGACGGTCATCGACACCCGGATCAGCTGATCCCCACCCCGACGGGCTTGTCTGATCTCGCTCACCTGAGGCATGCTCCCATGTCCGATATGCCCGTGTGCCTGGAAGCGTCATAAGCGAGACCCGGACCCGCGCGAGCATCGCGACACGGACCGGGGATCGACGGTGCCCGAGCGAGCCGCCGACTCGTCACCGCCTCGCTGAGCGCTCGCTCCGAGCGGGGGAATCGCCAGAGGCGCGCTGAGCGCGCGCCCAAGCGCTCCCTCGAGCGCTCGCCCCGAGCGGGTGAGCGAGAGGGGGTCGCTGGGCGCGCGCCCAAGCGCTCCCTCGAGCGCTCGCCCCGAGCGGGTGAACGATGAGGGCTCGCCGAGCGCGCGCTCCGAGAACGAGAGGGGCTCGCCCGGGCGCTCCCCCGAGCGCTCGTTCCAAGCGGGGCAATCGCTAAGCGCGCGCCGAGCGCTCCCCCGAGCGCTCCCCCGAGCGCTCGTTCCGAGCGGGGAGCGAGAAAGGCTCGCCGAGCGCTCGCTGGCGCGGTGAGCGCGCTCGGTGGCGAGCGCTCGCTGGGCCGTGGCGAGCGCGTCGATGCTCTGGGATGGAGTGGCAGCGAGGGGGGCCGCCACCCCTCCGTTGTTGATCTTGTCTACCAAAAGCAGAAGTTGGTAGACAAGATCAACGCTGCTCGTTGTCGGGCACCAGGTCCGCTTCCAGTTCCGCGGCCGCCTGTCGGAAGCGCGCTGCGAGCTGCCGTGCTCGATCCGGGGCCTCCAGAGCCACCTGGCGCAGGCCCTGGAGGTCTTCCAGGGCGCCGAACACGGGCTCGTAACGCGCCCACACCGGCACGGGCTGCTTGTCGTCGGGCGGCTCGATGGCGGCCCGGTAGCCCAGATCCGCCGCCGCACGCTCGAGAGCGGACCCCGACGTGCGGCCACGTTCCTCGGCGAGCTTCCATACCTGCTGCGCGGCCTCCTCACCGAGGGCGTCGCCGACCGGAAGGATCGCGCGAAGCTGCCGCTCGTTCGGCACCTCGCCGGTGACCCCCTCCAGCCATTTCATCGCACGGACGGAGTCGATCAGCTGGTACGCGCGAGGACGCGACATGTCCCACCGGTCGGCGACGTACCGCTCGAACGAGGAGAACCCCGCGGTCTTGTAGAGGCCGTTGTCGCGGATCTCCTTCAGCGCCGGGCCAGCCGTCAGGCGCCAGTACCTCTCCGCCTCGGTGAGAGCACGCTCCACCTTCACGCGTGCCCGCGAGATGAGGCCCTCGTAGTGAACGAACTGCTCGGCAGGGTCCTGCGCGGCCGACGGCGTGAACTCCGGTTCCTTCGGCAAGCCGGTCGACGGCGGTACGACGGTCCCGCTGACGACATGCTCGACGGCGGCGGGCGCGGCCGGCGCGGACACCCGTTCGGGGGCCGCCCTGTCGGCCTGGCCGACGTTGAGCGCCGCGAAGCTCGTCCGCCTCCCCGCGCCCTTCATCGGCTGCTCCGCTGACCGAGCTCGAGCGCCAGCCGATAGAAGTCCTCGCGAGCCTCCATCGCGACCCGGTTCTTCGGGTACTGCGTGACGACCAGGCCCTCGGCGCTCGCCCGGGTGTGGATCTTGTAGTGGCGGATGACCGTGCGGGACAGCGGCCATCCCTGCTGCAGGATGAACTCCTCGGTCTGCTCCAGGTCGGCGCGGCCGTCGCGCGGGTCCCAGTTGTTGATGACGACGAGGAACGACAGCCCGCGGGGCTTGACGACCTTCTCGATGGTGTTCCACGTCGGCTGGAACCCCAGAGGCTCGGGCTCGACGGGGACCAGTACGTCGTGGGTGCTGTCCAGCACGACGCGCAGCGCCTTGGCGTCGTCGCCGCTGCCGAGCGGGTCGGCCGAGGAGCCGGACCCGGACAGGTCGATCCAGCCCGGGGTGTCGACAACGACGTTCCCGACGCCGGCCAGGTCCGGCATGGTGGCCAGGCCGGCGACGTCGTCGTGGGCCTGGATGAAGTCGAACGGCAAGGCGCGGGACTCCGCACGCGCCGGGTCGCTCTCGGACAGCTCCTCGAAGACCCGGGTCACCTGGTCCGACCACCAGGTGGCGGAGCCTTGCGGGTCGATGGAGACGGCGACGGTCTTCTCGTCGGGATGAGCGGTCTCGGCGAGGACGGCTGCGAGGTTGACCGCGAGGGTCGACTTGCCGACGCCGCCCTTCTGATTGAGGACCGTCGTGACCTTGGCCATAAGAAATCCTGTTCCGTGTGCTTCCCAGCCGCAGGCTGGTACTTCGGATATCGGTAGACGACTATCCCAAGGAAACGACGCAACAGGAAAGAACCTGGTGAGGACACGGCGCGTCGGCGTCCCGCAAGGTGTGCGCAGGTCGGAGATGTTCTTCTACGTGGTCACGCCCGGGCCGGTCCCGCTATGAGTCTTGGTCGGGGATGGTCTGCCGGTACATCAGCTCGTAGAGGTGACCGCCCTTGATGAGGATGGACACCTCGACCGGGCGGGCGTCGTCGGAGTAGACGACGCGGAACCGGCGGAACACCGGGATCCCCTCGGGCAGCTCCAGCATCTCCGCCTCCTTGACGGTGGGAGGGCGGACGGACAGGCGGTCCGCGAACTCCCGCTCGGGATGACCGAGCTTCGCCAGGACGGCGGGCGCCCCTCCCGGCACCCGTCCACGACGGGCCAGGGCGCTGCCGGCCACGAGGCTGAGCGGGTAGTACGACCAGGAGACCTCGACGGGCTCCTCGTCCCGCAACGTCAAACGGTGCCGCAGTACGGCGTGGTCCTCGCCGAGTTCGGCGGCGACGTCCTTGGGCGCTTCGACCTCCGCCACGTCGAGCAGCTTGTAGGTGACGCCTCGCTCGGCAGGCTCGAAGTAGGCCGCCGTACGCACGAGGAACGGCCGTCGATCTCGTACGAACACACCCTTGCCGGCTTGGCCGTACGCGAATCCCTCCGCCTGGAGGAGCTTGGTGGCGTTGTGCGCGGTGGCGGGAGCGGCCGAGTAGGTCTCCGCGAGTTCGGCGGTCGAGGGAAGCTTCGCGCCCGGCTCCAGATCTCCAGACATGATCTTTGCCCGAAGGTCGGCGGCGATCTTCAGTTGCGGGGGCCGCTTGTCCGACTTCCGTGCCACGTGATGATGCCCTTTCCGATCACAGGGTTGTGTCATACCGCAGGTGGCGCCCCGCCGCGAGCATCTTCATGTCGCTGACCTCGACCGGCGTGCCGTCTTCCGTCCGCAGCGTCCGCAGTACCACCAGGACCCACTCACGTGAGTCCATCCCAAGCATCTGCCGCTCCTCGTCGGAGGGAGGTCGGGCGGAGACGTCCTCCTCGGCGCTCCGGGGCTGGTACCCGAGTTCGTGCAGCAGCGTTACCGCCCCACCGCGGATCTTGCGCTTCTCCGCCAGCCCTGTCCCCTGGGCGATGTCGAGGGGGTAGTAGGAGTCGGCGAGCTCTACCGGCTGGTCGTCAAGGAGTACCGTTCGCCGGCGGACGATCACCCGGCTGCCCGGGGGGAGTTGAAGCCGCTCGGCCACCTCTCTAGGAGCGACGGCTTCCACCACCTCGCGGAGGAGATGAGTACCGGTGCGACCGTGCTGAGCCGCTTCCTCGGACCAGGCATCCCCCTGGCCTCCGGAGCGAGGGCGGACGTACGGCGTGGAGGTGCTCACCCATGTGTGCTCGCTCAAGCCGCCTCCCGGGTGGTCCAACGCCGCCCACACACTTCGTCACCTTACTCGGCAGGCAGTAAGGCATTGAGGGCCGGGCCTTCCGTGCGAATCGTACAACCAGCCTTGATGGCTTCCATGGATGGCAGTAAGCGCTGTCATGAGCGTCCAGAGCGTTGTACGTCCGGTTGCGAGATCGGATCGGGGCTGCCGCGCGCAAGGTCGGCAGGCGCGGATGGGCCACGACCGAGAAGTGAAGGGAGGAGCCTGGTCAATGATCCATGGCGTTTCGCGACTGCTAGAGGCCGTCCACCCCACCTGCGGCCCCATGTTGTCCGCTGAACCCATCAACGCCGACCGAAAGGACGTCATGCACTCAGCAGCCTGCGTGTTCTGCGACATCGTCGCCGGCCGCGCCCCGGCCACGGTGCTGCGTACCTGGCCCGACACCATCGCCATCAGCCCGCGTCACCCCGTCGCACCCGGCCACCTGCTGGTCATCCCCCACCCCCACGTGATCGACGTCGGCCAGGACCCCGAGGTGTCGGCCACCACCATGGCCCGCGCCGCCGAGCTCGCCGCCGGCCTGCCCGCCTGCAACGTCATCACCTCCCGCGGCAAGGCGGCGTCGCAGAGCGTGTTCCACCTGCACTTGCACGTCGTCCCGCGCGCCGACGGAGACGGACTGCCGCTGCCCTGGACCCCGCAGCACGCCGCCCGCGCCACCTCGGGGAGTCGGGCATGACTCTCACCGTGGTGTGGGCGCGCGAACCCATCCCCACCGCCGGCCCCAGTGTCTTCCTCGCCGGTCCCACCCCGCGGACGGGCACGGTGCCCTCCTGGCGGCCGGCCGCGATCGCCGAACTGGACGCCCAGTGGACCGGCCCGCAGCCGCTGACCGTGCTCATCCCCGAGTCTCGGGGCGGACAGCGCGCCGCCTGCTACGACGACCAGGTCGGCTGGGAGACCGAGGCCCGCGCCACCGCCGACGCGATCGCGTTCTGGATTCCCCGCGACCTGGCCGACCTGCCGGGCTTCACCACCAATGTGGAATTCGGGCTGGACGTGACCACCGGCCGGGCGGTGCTGGGCTGCCCGCCGCACTGCCCCAACCCCGAACGCAACCGCTACCTCATCTGGGTCGCCCACCATCACGGCGTTCCGGTCTGCGACACCCTGCCCGCCACCATCACCGCCGCCCTGGCCTTGATCCGCACATCGACCCACCGCTAGCACGACCGTCGCCTACCAGCGTCGCGACTCCCGCCACGAAAGGAGACACCTACCCATGCCCGCCGACCCGAGGAATCAGACCGACCACGAGAGCGCAAGCTCGGCGTGGGCTTCGCCAAGGCCAACCAGCTGATGGACCAGCTCGAAACCCACCGCGTGGTGCCTCCGGCCGACGGATCCGGGGCTAGAGCGTACTGTCCGCCGTCGCGGTGCTGGTGCGGCCGGTGTATGACCGTAGAAGCGCAGGTCAGCGCACCGTGGGTGGATGAGGGATGCAGGCGGGCGGGAACCGATTCGGTTTCCGCCCGTCGACGCACGGTCACGAATCGCGACACGCCCGCGCCTACAGGCCGTCAACGCGCACGTCGCGCCCGGGTTCCTGGCATGCTGTGGCGTTGACTCGATCTCAAACCTGCCGAGCAACACCAGGAGTCACTCAGGACAAAAAAGAAGCGCCCCTCATGAAGGGGCGCCCCTAACCAGTCAACTTCACATCACCCTACGTCTTTCGACGTTCTGCTCCCTTTGCTTGGCCGGCGAAGAGCGGAACGGCGTACCGACGTGTGTTCTTACGTCTGGAGACCGACGATAGCAGCTCGCCAGGCGGTCAGCCCACCATGCCCGGACGACACGCCGGGCGGTCTCACCGCTTCCCACCCCCGCCGCAGGCCTGCGGCCGCCGCTGTGGCCGCCGGACCAGCCTGGATGTCCTCGCGCCGGCTGGTCATCGCCCGGGCGCTGCCCGAAGGGGCTCGCCGTGCCGCCTCCCAGGGCGTGTGGGTGCATGCGGTGCAGTCCCATCCCGACGTCGCGACGCTGCGCGCGGACGCGCACCGCAACCTGATGGCGGTGGTGTGGACGCTGGCCCGCCATGCCGACTGGACGACGCTCACGACCCGCCCGACGTGGGCGGTGCTGATGGAGCGCACCGGCCTTGGCCGCTCCACGGTGGCGGCCTGGCTGGCCTGGCTGCGCCGGGCCGGGCTGCTGGGCACCGTCACCCCGGGCACCACCGTGCGCTACCGGCGCGGCACCGCATGCGGCCTGCTGGACGACGGCCGCGGCAACGAGGCCGCCGAGTACGTCCTAGCCGTCCCGGCCGTCACCTCTCGCGCTGACGCCTGCCCAGCTCAAAGCCCTGTGGAGGAAACTCGGACCCCCTCTTGTCCCCCGCAGGGGGACAAGAGTCCCGCCCTACGCGGGCGCGCGCGCGAGGCAACCAAGATCAACGACACCGACCCCGATTGGCCGCTGTCCGCAACGCCGGCGACCAAGCGCGACATGATCCAGGCATGCCGGACCGCCCGGCGGGCCGACCTGACGCTCAGGCGGGTGTCCGACCGGCACCTCCGTAGCCTGCTCAGGGCCGTATTCGCCTGCGGAGCCACCCTCGGAGACGCCATCCACATGATCAACCACCTGCCGGACGGGAAGCCCTGGACCCTCGCCGGCACCCCCCGCTACCTGCCCGGATGGATCCGGCACCGACTGTCGGTATGGCTCGACGAGCACGGCCGGCTCCGCCCCGGTGTGCGCCTTCCCAGCCACGAGCGCAGCGCGGCCGCCCAAGCCCAACTCGCCGCCCAACAGGCTCGCCGCGAGCGACACACCCGCGCCCTGGCGGCCGCCGCACTCGTCGACGTCCACCACCACGCCAGTCAGGCCCGCGCCATGCTGGCCGCCCGCGGCATTGGTCAGCGCTACCTGCCTGACAAGCCGCGGTCCGTCTCGGCCCCAAGCACCGACCTTTACGATGTAAAGTCCGATGCTTGGGGCCGATCCACCCGGGTGGGGTGACCCTGAACCAGATGACGGCCACGACAGCCCTTTGCGAAACGCGTAAGCCTACGCTAACGTATTTCGAGTGATCGACGCCCTCTCCGCAGCAGCCGAGCCGACCCGGCGACGCCTGCTGCAGCTGCTGGCGACAGGTCCGCGGACGGTCAGCGAGCTGGCCGAGCAGTTCACGGTGACCC
>NZ_JBHTCG010000035.1:0-42616 GCF_042665155.1 Sphaerisporangium rhizosphaerae
GGCCGACAACTCCACCAACCGAGCACGCTCGGCATCGGTCAGCTTGATCTCCACCGCGGACGGCCCCGAAGACGACATACGGCAATCATAGAAATTTAAGTGACGAATTTCAGGCGCATGACACTAGCGCGCCGCTGCTCACCCGACATCTGAGGAAGTGAACCGATGCCGACCTGGTTGTACGCGCCCGCTGAGGAAGTGATCTGATGCCGACCTGGTTGTACGCGCCCGCGGACCGGCCCGCGCTCGTCGCCAAGGCCCTCGCCGGCCCGGCCGGCGTGGTGATCGTCGACCTGGAGGACGCCGTCGCGCCCGGCGACAAGGACCGGGCGCGCGCCGAGGTCGTCGCGCTGCTCGCGACCCCGCGCCCGCGCGTCCAGATCCGGATCAACGACGTGCGCACCCCGTACGGGCAGGCCGACCTGCGGGCCATCGGGCCCCTGTGCGCCGGCACCGCGGGCATCCGCGTGCCGAAGGCCGAGTCGGCCGCCGGACTGCGCGAGATCGCCCTCGCGGCTCCCGGCGTCGCGCTCCATCCGCTGGTCGAGTCGGCCCTCGGCCTCGAGCTGGCCTACGAGATCGCCACGGCCTGCCCGGCCGTCGCGAGCATCGGGCTCGGCGAGGCGGACCTGCGCGCCGATCTCGGCGTCGCCGACGAGACCGGCCTGGCGTGGGCGCGGTCCCGGATCGTGGTCGCCGCCCGCGCCGCGGGGCTGCCCGCTCCCGCCCAGTCGGTCTACACCGCCTTCCGCGACCTGGAAGGGCTGGCCGCCTCCTGCCGCGCCGGCCGCGCCATGGGGTTCCGGGGCCGCGCGGCCATCCACCCCGCCCAGTTGCCGGTCATCGAGGCCGCCTACCGCCCCACCGAGGAGGAGATCGCGGCGGCGAACCAGGTGGTGGCCGCGGCCGGCGCCGGCGCCGTCGCCCTCCCGGACGGCCGCTTCGTCGACGAGGCCGTCGTCCGCCAGGCCAGGGCCCTGCTCGCCGACGCCGCCCGCCCGAGCGGCGCCATCCCCGCCGGCACGGCCTGAACCGGGTCAGGTGCGCGGGAAGGGGTCAGAAGGGCGGGAAGGGGTCAGCTGCGCAGGTAGGAGGCGCCGTTGAGGTCGATGATGGCGCCGCTCGCCCACTCGGCGGCCGGCGAGGCCAGATAGAGCACGGCGGCGGCGATCTCCTCCGGCCGGGCCACCCGGCCGAACGGGCTCTGGGCGCGGATCGCGTCGCCGCGCGGAGCCTTCAGGTGCTCGTTGGTCATGTCGGTCTCGACGAAGCCGGGCGCGACGGTGCCCACGGAGATGCCGTGCGGGGCGAGGAAGATGGCCAGCGACTGGCCGAGGGCGTTCATGCCCGCCTTGCTCGCCGCGTACGCCGGAGCGTGCGGCTCCCCGCGGAAGGCCCCGCGCGAGGACACGTTGACGATGCGCCCCCCGGACGGCATGTGGGGCACGGCGCACCAGGTGAGGTTGGCCGCGCCCAGCAGGTTGAGGTCCAGCGTGCGCCGCCACGCCTCCTGCCACTCTTCGTAGGACACCTCGGTGATCGGGTGGGGAAGGAAGACGCCGGCGTTGTTGACCAGTACGTCGATGCCGCCCAGTCCGTCGGCCGCCTCGTCCACCATGCGCCGGACCTGCTCGGGGTCGGCGATGTCGGCCTGGACGACCACGTGCCCGCCGCCCGGCAGCCCGGCCCGCGTCCGCTCGGCCAGCTCGGCCGAATCGCGGTGGTGGACGGCCACGCGGTCGCCCTCGCCCGCGAACGCGGCGGCCACCGCACGTCCGATGCCCCGCGATGCCCCGGTCACCAACACTGCTCGTCCGCTCATTTCGCACAAGCTAGCAACTTCGCCCGGCCGGCCCACCGCCGGGCGGTACGCCGAGTTCGTCCGCACCACGGCACGGCCGGGCCGTCACCGTCCGGCCGGTCCGCATCACGGATCGGCCGGGCTGTCACCGTCCGTCCGGTCCGCACTACGGACCGGCCGGGCCGTCACCGTCCGTCCGGTCCGCTCCCGACGATGGCCGGTGATGGCGGCCGGGCGGTCCGACGATCCCGGCGGGCCGGGCCGGAGGGCGCCGTCCCTATGATGGTCCGCCGTTCCGCCGGCCCACCCCACGAGGAGAACGCATGGAGGTCCACGACCTGCCGGACGCGGAGGACGCGCTCGCGCACGCCGGGCCCGCCCGCCACGATCCGCCGGACGACACCCTGCCGGGGCGGGATCTTCACGACCTTTCGGCCGGGGGCGGCGTACTCGGCCGGGTCGAGCGGGTGGCCCGGCGGGCGTTGCGGCGCTACGACGTCGGGCCGGACGCCGAGGTCACGCTGATCAACGTGTCGGAGAACGCGACGTTCCTGGTCGCCGACGCGGGACGCCGGCTGATTCTGCGGGTGCACCGTCTGGGCTACCACTCGCGCCAGGCGATCGCCTCCGAGCTCGACTGGCTCACCGCGCTGCGCGAGGAGGCGGGCGTGCCGACCCCGCGGGTCGTCCCCGCGCTGGACGGCTCGCGCGTGGTCGGCGTCGCCGACCCGGGCGCGGCCCCGCGCGACTGCGTGATGTTCGCCCACGTTCCCGGCGCCGAACCCGCCGAGCACCGCCTGGGCGAGCACTTCGGGCCGCTCGGTGCGATCACCGCGCGCATGCACCTGCACGCCCGCCGCTGGCGGCGGCCTGCCTCGTTCACCCGGTTCCACTGGGACGAGGACGCGGCCTTCGGCCCGCGCCCCCGCTGGGGCCGCTGGCAGGACGGCGCCGGCGTCGGCCGTGAGGAGCACGCGGTGCTCGGCAGGCTGGAGGCCGCCCTGCGCGACCGGCTCGCCCGGTTCGGCAAGGGCCCCGAGCGGTACGGGCTGATCCACGCTGACCTGCGCCTGGCCAACCTCCTGGTCGGCGGCGCCGCGAGCGGGGGACGGGCGGCCACGGCCGCTCGGTCCGGCGGCGCGGGTCACCCCGGGGAGTCCGCCGCCGGGGCGGCCGTACCGTCCCCTGGCGCTCGGCGGGTCGACCGGGGAACGGCGGGCGTGACGGTCATCGACTTCGACGACTGTGGCTTCGGGTGGTATCTGTACGACCTCGGGGCGGCGCTCAGCTTCATCGAGCACCACCCGGGCGTCCCCGAGATGGCCGAGTCGTGGGCGGGCGGCTACCGCACCGTCCTCGATCTCCCGCGCGAGGACGAGCGGGAGATCTGGACCTTCATCATGCTGCGCCGGCTGCTGCTGGTCGCCTGGATCGGCTCGCACCCGGCCGTGGACATCGCCCGCGAGCTGGGCGCGGGGTACACCGAGGGCACCTGCGCCCTGGCCGAGCGCTACCTCGCCTCGATCTGACACCCGGCTTCGCGCAAGGGGGAGCGAACCGGCGGCCGGCCCCACGGCCGGCCCCGGACCGTGCGCACCTCCCGCCCGCGATCGCGGTGGAGTCCGCCGCCGGCCGCCGCGAACGGGGGGCGTCGGCGCACCGTGACCATGGACGGCCGGGGGCCGCCGGGCGGTGGAAAGTTGCAGACGTACGATGAAAGTTTCCAGCCGGACGGGAACGCCGGCGCCGGGCCGCCGGGCTTACGCGCAGGCCAGGGCGGTGGCTCGCGCGCCCGCGCCACGACCATGATTGCCCGCACTCGCGCCCCCACATACGGTCGTGGACCAGGCTTTGACACCGTGCCTTACACGGCGTAGGGAGCACGTGATGACCGTTGTACCGGTGAAGCGCAGGCGCTTCACCTCCATCCTGACCGTCACCGTCGCCGCCGTCGCCGCGGCCGCCGTTCTCGTCGTGACCCGCCCGATCCCCGCCGGAGCCCTCGCGACCGGCGGTTTCGACTTCACCCGCGCGACGGTCGCCAACACCGGGCTGCAGGTGCCCTGGGGACTGGCCTTCCTGCCCGACGGCAGCGGGCTGGTGTCCGAGCGCGGCACCGCCCGCATCATGCAGGTGCGTCCCGGGGCCACGCCCACGGCCGTGGCCACCGTGCCGAACGTCGTGCCGTCCGGCGAGGGCGGCCTGCTCGGCATCGCGGTCTCACCCACCTACGCGCAGGACCAGTACATCTACGCGTACTACTCGGCCGGCGCCGACAACCGCGTGGTCCGCTTCCGCCTGAACGCGCCGGGCACCCAGCAGGTGCTCGTCTCCGGCATTCCGAAGAACAGCTACCACAACGGCGGGCGTCTCGCCTTCGGCCCCGACGGCATGCTGTACGTGACCACCGGCGACGGCGGGACCACCTCCAACGCCCAGAATCAGAACAGCCTCGGCGGCAAGATCCTGCGCATGACGCCGACCGGCGGGGTGCCGTCGTCGGGCAACCCCTTCCCCAACTCGCTCGTCTACACGCTGGGGCACCGCAACGTCCAGGGCATCGCCTGGGACCCGCAGGGGCGGATGTACGCCAGCGAGTTCGGCCAGGACACCTACGACGAGCTCAACTACATCGTCGCCGGGGGCAACTACGGCTGGCCCACCTGCGAGGGCATGTGCAACAACTCCTCCTTCCGCAACCCACTGGTGACCTGGACCACGGACCAGGCGTCGCCGAGCGGCCTGGCCTACGCCAACGGCACGCTGTTCGCCGGAGCGCTGCGCGGCACGCGGTTGTGGACGGTCGGGGTGAACGGCGGCTCGACCGTCGGCTCCCCGGTCGCCGAGTTGCAGGGGACCTACGGACGGCTGCGCGCGGTCGCGGTCGGCCCCGACGGCTGGCTGTGGGTGACCACGAGCAACCGTGACGGCCGGGGGACCCCGGCGAGCACCGACGACCGCATCATCCGCGTCCCTCCGACGGGCACCACGCCCTCCCCGACGCCGACCGCCACCCCGACGGTGACGCCGACGCCCACGCCGACCCCCACGCCGACCCCCACGGTGACGCCGACTCCCACGCCCACTCCGACCCCCACCCCCACGGCGGGACGCGCCTGCGCGGCCACCTACCGGGTCGTCAACCAGTGGTCGAACGGGTTCCAGGGCGAGATCGCGGTGCGCAACTCGGGGACCTCCGCCATCGCGTCGTGGACGGTCACCTTCACCTTCCCCAACGGGCAGACCATCAGCCAGGCGTGGGGCGGCCGGTACACCCAGTCCGGCTCCGCCGTGACGATGCGCAACGAGTCCTGGAACGGCACGCTTCAGCCCAACGGGTCGACCACCGCCGGCTTCAACGCCGGTTGGACCGGGGCGAACGGCGTGCCGGCCACCCTCACCTGCTCCGCCGGCTGACCTGGTGCGGTGATAGGGCCGACCTGATGCGGTGAGCGCAGGCGCCGGGCCGCCTGACCGGGCGGGCTCGGCGCCCGCGAGCGGTCACAGAGCTCCCTGGACCACACCCGCGGAGGCGGCGTCCCGCGACGCCGCCTCCGCGGTCGCCCTCCGGACACCGGCGGCATCCGCGGCACCTCACGGTCCCGTGGTCGCCGCCGGTTCTGGTCTTTCCGATCCTCGCCGTACCGCGCCGACCGATCAGGGCCGGGACGGCGCCGGTGGGACGAATGGTGTCTTCGGCGGCCGAACCGACCTCCACCCGCCTTCCTGGCCCGGGCGTATCTCTGAGAGGTGTGCCGGGCGTGCGCGCTCCACGCCGTGCGGGCCGCGAACGGGCCGGAAACCGCTGCCCCGTCGGCGTTCCCGCCGCCTCGCGCCCTGCCGTGGCGGCCTTCGGCAAGGAAGCTGGAGCCACCTTTTCGATCAATGCCCGCCATGGTCACGTAATGTGATAGCTATGTGACGGCATGCGATCGGTAACGGGTGGTGTGCGACCGCCCGCACAACGCTATGGAGATGGTAATGCTCGTCAGCGTCCTGGCGGTTGCGGCCGCGGTCGGGGTGGTGGCCGCCGCCGCCTTTCTTTTCCGCAAGCTCGATCACGGCACCGACGACGTGCTCCCCAACGGCCCTGCCGCCGGCCACGCCGGCTCCATGCTGTCGTCCCTGTTCCTGCTGGTCTTCGCCATCGCGGTCGTGGTGCCGTGGACCACGGCCGACTCCGCCCGGCAGAACACCTACACCGAGAGCCGCGCCGCCGTGGAGACCTACTGGGCCGCGGCCGGGCTTCCGTCCCCTGTGGGCGCCCAGGTGCAGCAGCAGCTTCGCGACTACGTCCAGTACGTCGTGCAGAAGGAATGGCCGCTCATGGCCGACGGGCGGCTCAGCCTGGAGGGCGCCTCGCGGCTGGACGCGCTGCGCACTCAGGTGGCGGGCCTGATCGTCACCGGTGACGACGCGAGGGCCGCGAAGAGCGCGACCCTGGACGAACTGAAGGAGGTGTCGGCGGCGCGACGCCAGAGAGGTGCGGACGCCCAGGCCAGACCGCCCGCCGGCGTGCTGCCGCTGACGATCCTGACCGGGTCGATCGTCATCCTCTACCCGTTCCTGGCCGGCGCCCGTCCGCGCGGCAAGACGCTCGTGCCGCTGTTCATCATGGCCGGGCT
Organism: Sphaerisporangium rhizosphaerae; assembly: GCF_042665155.1. Lineage (NCBI taxonomy): Bacteria > Bacillati > Actinomycetota > Actinomycetes > Streptosporangiales > Streptosporangiaceae > Sphaerisporangium > Sphaerisporangium rhizosphaerae. The sequence continues at coordinate 6,427 of NZ_JBHTCG010000035.1, forward strand.
GCTCGGGTTCGGCATCTACCTCACCTGGCAGATCTCCCACGTGTTCTCCAGTGGCCTGTCGGTGGGTCCCGAGGCGTTCCGGTCCGCTCTGGACGAGTTCCAGCGCATCCCGTGGAGCGGATGATGGCGCCCGGCTCCCGCGCCACCGCCCTGCTGGCGGTGCCGCTCGCCACCGCGTCCATCGCGGGCGTCCTCATGGCCGCCGCCCCCACCCCTCCCTCCAGCGCCGAAGCCGTCCACCCCGCACCGCCCGGCTCCTTGAGGAAGCCTCCCCACCACCCCACCTCCACGCCGCACCGCACACCCCGGCCCCCGGCCGAAACCCCGAACCATGCGCCGGAAGCGGCGAGACCCAACGCACCGGCCAGGCCGAGCAGGACGTCCCGTACCGCGAGAAAGGTCGGCGTCGAAGTCGAGGCCGGGGCGGGGGCGCGTTCCGGTCCAGGGGTCGCCGACGCCGCTTTGCGCCTGTCGGACGACGACGGCGACCGGCTCGGCGTCCTCCCGGGCGTCGGTCTCTGCCTGGACGTCGACCTGGTGGTGAGCCTGCGGGTCGGCATCACCATCGGCGGCCCGCCCGTCTGCCGGCGTCCGGCCGCCCCACCCGCACCCGCCCCCGCTCCCACGCCGCCGCCCACCCCGGCCACGCCGCCCACGCGCACACCGCCCACGCCGGCCCCGCGCACGCCGGCCCCGCCGGCTCCCACCCCCACCGTCACCTCCTCCCGGGCGCCGTCGTCCCGGCCCCCCGCCCCCGGGGTCCCACCCGGACGGCCGCAGGCGGCGCCTCGCCCGGCGCCGTCCCGGACGGAGGTCACACCGACGCCCTCACCGCCGACGGGCAGGCCCACACCGGCGGCCGTCGTCCCGTCCGCCGTCCAGCGCCGGCTCCGGGCGGAGGTCCCGCGGCCGCGCCGTCCGCAGCCGCTGGCGACGGTGATGGTCATGGTGGTCCTGTCGCTGGTCATCGCCCTCGCCGCCGGCCTCGCCTTCGGCACCGTCCGCTGACCCATGAGGGGCGGGGTGGGACCGGTGGCCCTGTGAATGAGGGGAAGGTGCGTAGACTGGGGCGGTGACCGCGACGGATGCCGGGCTCGCCGCAGGCGATTCAGCGCGCCATGACCTGACGGTGGCGAAGATCGCGAAACTCGCCGGGGTGTCGGCGCCCACGGTGTCCCGGGTGATCAACGGCCAGGCAGGGGTCGCGCTCGGCACGCGGCAGCGGGTCGAGGCGGTGCTCCGTGAGCACGGCTACCGCCGCCGCGACACCAGCACCTCCGTCGCCATCGTCGAGCTGGTCTTCCACGCCCTCGAGAGCCTGTGGGCCCTTGAGATCATCCGCGGCGTCGAGCAGGCCGCCCGCGAGCGCGAGCTGGCCGTCGTGCTCACCGAGATGCAGGGCAGGCTCACTCCTGGCAAGGCCTGGACCGAGCAGGTGCTCGCCCGGCGTCCGAGCGGTGTCATCACGGTGTTCTCCGAGCTGACCGTGCAGCAGCAGTCGCAGCTCGCCACCCGCTCGATCCCGCTGGTCGTCATCGACCCGACCGGCGAGCCGCTGCACCAGACGCCCTCCGTCGGCGCCACCAACTGGAGCGGCGGGATGGCCGCCACCCGCCACCTGCTCGACCTCGGCCACCGCCGCATCGGCATGCTGAGCGGGCCGACGCAGTGGCCGTGCTGCCGGGCGCGGCTGGACGGCTTCCGCGCCGCGATGGACGCCGCCGGCGTCCCGGTGGACCCCGACCTGGTCCGCGTCAGCACCCTGTACGTCGAGGGCGGCCTGCAGGACGGCGCCGAGCTGCTGAGTCTGCCCGACCCGCCCACGGCCATCTTCACCGCCAACGACCTGCAGGCGTTCGGCGTGTACGAGGCGGCGAGGCGGGCGGGCGCGCGCATCCCCGACGACCTGAGCGTGATCGGCTTCGACGACCTGCCGTTCACCCAGTGGGCCGGCCCGCCGCTGACCACCGTGCGCCAGCCGCTGGTCCAGATGGGCGCCACCGCCGCTCGCATGATCGCCGCCCTCGCGGCGGGGGAGCGACTCGAGCACCACCGGGTCGAACTGGCGACCGAGTTGATCGTCCGCGAGAGCACCGCCCCGCCCGCCCGCGCGTGAGCACGGGCCACACCCGTACGCTTCCGCGGCCACACCCGTACGCTCCCGGCGAGACCGTCCGCTCGGTGGCCTGACGGGGCGCGTCTCATGGCCCGAGGGCTCGGTGGCCTGACGGGGCGCCGTCTCATGGCCCGGGGGCGCAGGATGTGTCCGGGCCATGAGACGGGCGCGCCCGGCGGGGAGGCGCCGGGACGGACCTCTCCGCCGTGGGGACGGAGATGTCCGAACAACCGAAAGCCGGCTGCGGGGCGCGCCACCCCGCAGCCGACTTCCGCTCATTCGGGCGGGTCGTGTTGATCTTCAGAAAAGATGGTGAATCCTCGTTTCGCGGGAGCCCTCGGTCATCGCAGGGCCCGGTGGTCGCTCACCTCCCGTCGTGATCAGTAGCCGGAGTTGTTGTTGGAATTGGAGTTGGAGGTCGGCGAGGCCGACGGGCTGGCCGACGCGCTCGGCGCGGGGGTGGAGGTGCCGCCGGCGGCGTCGGCCGGCATGATCAGTCCGATCAGGCCGTGCTGCGCCTTCTGGACGCCGGCGGAGAACCACAGGGCGTTCTCGCCGCCGATGGCCGCGGTGCCGGGCTCGAGGTCCCACAGGCCCTCGATGGCGATCGCCTTGCCGTCGGCCTTGCGCAGCGGGCCGAGGTAGCGGCCGTCGCGGTAGGCGTTGATCCAGCCGTCACCGAAGTTGCCCACCAGTAGCGCGCCGGCGTAGGCGCCGAAGCTCGCGGGGGCCTTGATCATCGCCCAGGGCGCGTTCAGGGCGCCGCGGGCGGCCACGCGGCCGGCGAAGCGACCCGAGGCGGTGAAGCGGCTGATGAAGCCGAAGCCGCGTCCCGCGACCGACTTGCCGGTCTCGGAGTCGCGCTTGGCGTAGGCGACGTACACGGCGTTGCCCACGATCTCGACGTTGAAGGCGGAGTAGTCACGCGGCAGGCCGCGGTCGCGGAAAGCCCACTTCGACAGCCGCACCCTGCGGAAGTCGTCGTCGAAGACGTCGACCCGGTTGTGGGCGAAGTCGGCGGCGAGCAGGAAGCGTCCCCGGTTGGTCGGCATCAGGGCCAGGCCCTTGTAGTCGGCGTGACGGGTGAAGGCCGCGATGATGGCGTTGCTCGGGTTCACCTCGGCGTTCCAGCCGGTGATGGCGCCGCTGGGGCTGGCGAAGATGAACGTCGCCGGGCCGGAGGCCCCCTTGCTGGAGATCTCGAAGCCCTCGCCGGAGTCGTTGAAGATCTGGCCGGTCGGGGTGCCGCCGGGGATCCAGACCTCGGTCTTCTCCTTGGTGAGCTGGCTCGCGCCGCCCGAGTACACGGTCGCCGTCCCGGTGCCCGCGTTGGAGACCCACAGCGTCTTGCCCATCGCCAGGCCCCAGGGGTTGACCACCTTGGCGTCGGTGACGTCCGCCTTGCCGGCCACGTCCGAGATGAGGGGGATCTCGGCGAATCGGTTCTTGTTATGAGTGGTGGACCTGGTGGACTCCTTGGACTGCGTGGACTCAGCGTGCGCCGGGATCGTGCCGGTGGAAATGCCCAGGACGAGTGCCGCAGCGCAGAGCGTGACGATGCGCGACCGCATCAGGCCTCCTATGTCGTCTGCATGTGCGTACGGACGGAGGTACGCGGCGACCCCAGACCCGGTTCAAACCGATTTGTAATCTTTCTTTGGCCGACGGAACGGCGCTGTGGCTCCCAGGTGAGGGCGGGGCCGCCGAGCACGGCGTGGGCCGGATCCGAGCGTCCCCATGCCCGTCCTTGACTGCGGGCATGGGAGTGCTGACAATCGGCGCAACCGAACCCGGCGTCACCGACCTCCGCGAAGGCGGGCAGGAGCACCGTGCACCAGGCATCCCTCACGATCGATCCCGCTTTCCGTGTCGCCCCCGTACAGCGGCGCACGTTCGGCTCCTTCGTCGAGCACCTCGGCCGCTGCGTCTACTCCGGCATCTACGAGCCCGGCCACCCCACCGCCGACGAGGACGGCTTCCGCCGCGACGTCCTTGAGCTCACCCGTGAGCTCGGCGTCAGCACCGTGCGCTATCCGGGCGGCAACTTCGTCTCCGGCTACCGCTGGGAGGACGGCATCGGGCCCGTCTCCTCGCGCCCCGCCCGGCTCGACCTGGCCTGGCACTGCACCGAGCCGAACCAGGTCGGCGTGGACGAGTTCGTCCGCTGGGCCCGCAAGGCCGGCGTCGAGCCCATGATGGCCGTCAACCTCGGCACCCGCGGCGTCCAGGAGGCCCTGGACATCCTGGAGTACTGCAACCTCGACTCCGCCACGCACTGGTCGGACCTGCGCGCCGCCCACGGTTCCAAGGAACCGCACGGCATCAGGATGTGGTGCCTGGGCAACGAGATGGACGGGCCCTGGCAGATCGGCCACAAGACCGCCCGCGAGTACGGCAGGCTCGCCGCCGAGACGGCCCGTGCCATGCGCATGATCGACCCGGGCCTGGAACTGGTGGCCTGCGGCAGCTCGGGCTCCTCCATGCCGACCTTCGGCGCCTGGGAGGCCGAGGTCCTGGAGGAGGCCTACGAGCAGGTCGACTACATCTCCTGCCACGCCTACTACGAGGAGAAGGACGGCGACCTGGCGAGCTTCCTCGCCTGCTCCACCGACATGGAGCGGTTCATCGCCTCGGTCGTCGCCACCGCCGACCACGTGCGGGCCAAGCTGCGCGGCACCAAGCGCATCAACGTGTCCTTCGACGAGTGGAACGTCTGGTACCTCAGCCGCTTCCAGGCGGAGCAGTCCAGCGAGCCGCCGAAGGACTGGCCGGTCGCCCCGCCGCTGCTGGAGGACCGCTACCACCTGGCCGACGCCGTGGCCGTAGGCGGCCTGATCATCACGCTGCTGCGCAACAGCGACCGGGTCACCGCCGCCTGCCAGGCCCAGCTCGTCAACGTCATCGCGCCCATCATGACCGAGCCGGGCGGCCGCGCCTGGCGCCAGACCGTCTTCCACCCCTTCGCCCAGGCGTCCCGATACGCCTCGGGCGAGGTGCTGCGGGTGGAGCCGGTCTCGCCGGAGCACGAGACCACCGAGTACGGCGAGGTGCCGGCGCTGCACGCCGTCGCCACCCACGACGAGGACGTCACCACCGTCTTCGCCGTCAACCGCTCTACCGACCGGCCGCTCTCGCTCACGCTGGACGTCCGCGCGCTCGGCGTGGTCCGCCTCGTCGAGGCCACCACGCTCAGCGGCCCCGACGTCTACGCCGTCAACACCGCCGACGACCCCGGACGGGTCGTCCCGCGCGCCAACCCCGACGTCGAGGCCGACCCCCTGCGCGTCGTCCTGCCCCCCGTCTCCTGGAACGTCATTCGCCTGGCCCACTGACCCACGACCCCGGTGCCAGGGCAGGATGACGGCCGGCACCCGGCCCACCGGGGGCTACTCGGGAGCGACGTCCTTGACCTGGGCGACGATCTGGGTGGGGTTGACGAACATCAGGGCGAGCACCAGCAGGGTCGACGACAGCAGGGTGTAGATGACGGCCATGGCGTCGATCGCCTGGGAGGCGCGGATGCCGGGGGTGAAGGCGGCGCTGTAGAGGGCGACGATGAGCGTCTGGCTGTCGGGGCCGGCGACCAGGAACGTCAGCTCGAACATCGCCACCGTGCGCACCAGCACCAGGACGCCGGCCGCGAGGATGCCGGGGATGAGCAGCGGGATCAGCACCCGGGTGAACACCTGCCGGGTGCCGGCGCCGCACATGCGGGCCGCCGACTCGATGTCGGTGTCGATCTGCTCGATGAACGGCGTCATGACCAGCACGACGAACGGCAGCGCCGGCACCAGGTTGGCGGCGATCACCCCGGCCATCGTCCCGGCCAGGTGGAACTTGTACAGCACGGTGGCCAGCGGGATGCCGTAGGTGATCGGCGGCAGCAGCACCGGCAGCAGGAGCAGCAGCGTCACCGCCCGCTTGCCCGCGAAGTCGCGCCGCGCGAGCGCGTACGCGGCCGGCACGCCGAGCAGCAGGGCCAGCCCGACCACGGCCAGGGCGACCAGCAGGGTCACCTGCAGCACCTCGGCGAGCCCGAACTCCGTCCAGGCGTCCCCGTACCAGGACGCCGTGAACGCCGACGGCAGCCAGGTGCCGAACCAGTTCACCGCGAAGGAGTTCACCAGCACCGACATGATCAGCGCGGCCAGGTTGAGCAGGAAGAAGCCAACCCCGATCGGGACGATCCAGGAATGCGGCCGCCACCGTCCGCGCAGGGAAGTGAGAACGGTCACGCGCCCTTGCCTCCCGTCGAACCGGTGTAGAACCGTCCCCGCCACAGCATCACCAGGCCGATGACCAGCAGCTCGAAGACGCCCATGAGGACGGCGATGGCCGAGGCCATCGAGTAGTCGTACTTCTCGAAGGCCGCCTGGTAGGCCGCGATGGCCATCACGCGTGTCTCGCCCGCCGGCTCGCCGACGAGGTTGGCCGAGGGGAACACCGAGAAGGCCAGCACGAACGCCAGGATGAACGTGGTGGCGAGGCCGGGCGCGAGCAGCGGCAGCGTGATGTGCCTGACCCGCTGCCACGGTCCGGCGCCCAGCGTCGCCGCGGCCCGCTCCAACGTCGGGTCGATGCCCGACATGTACGACATGACGAGCAGGAAGGCGAACGGGAACCCGGTGATGAGCAGCGAGAACAGCACGCCCCAGTAGTTGTAGATGAGGCGGACCGGCTCCTCCACCAGGCCGAGGTCCAGCAGCACCCGGTTGAACCAGCCCTTGGGCCCGAGGTAGCGCAGCAGCCCGTCGGCCACCAGCACGGTGCCCAGCGTCACCGGCAGCACCAGGACGGCGGTCAGCAGCCTGCGCCCCCGGAACCGGCCGCGCAGCCGATAGGCGATCGGCACAGACAGCCCCACGTTGAGCAGCGCGGCCGGCAGCGCGAGGCGCGTGGTCTTCCAGATCGTCGAGCTCTGGTAGGCGTCGCCGAAGAAGGCCCGGTAGTTGGCGAGCATGCCGCCCCCGGAACGCGGCTGCAACGACAGGCCGACCCCGTACAGCATCGGGTACAGGAACAGCGCGACCAGCACCAGCACCGCCGGGACGAGCAGCACCAGCACCCGGTCGATGCCGCGCTCGGCCAGCCGGTGCCGCAGCACGAGCCGCGGCGCCTCGGTGACCGCCATCACCCCTCGCCCCCGGAAGCGCCCCCGGACACGCCCCCGGACACGCCGCCGGACGTGCCGCCGGTAGCGCCATCGGAAGCGCCGCCTGACGTGCCGCCGGAAGCGCCGCCGGTGGCGAACACCAGGACGCGGTCCGCCGGGACGCCGAGGTCCACCTTGTCGCCGGGCGCCATCCGCTCGGGGGAGCGGAAGTGGACCACGCGCCCCGACTCGGTGACGCCCTCCACCGCCATCTCCCTGCCGTGGAACTCGGCGACCTCCACGCTCACCCGCACCGTGTTGGGCCCGCCGCGGCCCGGCGTGAAGTCGTCGGGCCGCACCGCCGCCACGGCGCTCGTCCCGTCCAGGTCCTCCTGCGCCACGCCCGTGAGCCGCAGGCCCGGCTCCTCCAGCACCACGCGCCGGCCCTCGCGGGAGGCCACCGGCAGCTCCAGCAGGTTGCGGTAGCCCATGAAGCCCGCCACGTAGGTGTTGCGCGGGAAGGTGTAGACCTGCTCGGGCGTGCCGATCTGCTCCACCACGCCGTGGCGCAGCACGACGACGCGGTCGGCCAGCGCCAGGGCCTCCTCCTGGTCGTGGGTGACGTAGACGGTGGTCAGCCCGAGTGACTGGTGCAGCTTGCGGATCTCGGTGCGCATCTGCAGGCGCAGCTTGGCGTCGAGGTTGGACAGCGGCTCGTCCATGAGCACCAGCCGCGGGCGGATCACCACGGCGCGGGCGATCGCCACCCGCTGCTGCTGGCCGCCGGACAGCCGGCCGGGCAGCTTGTGCGCGTGGTCGGACAGCTCGACCAGCGCGAGCGCCTCGTCCACCCGCCGCGCCATCTCGGCCTTCGGCGTGCCGCGGACGGCCAGCCCGAAGGCGACGTTCTTGCGCACGGTCAGGTGCGGGAACAGCGCGTAGTTCTGGAACACCATGCCGAACCCGCGCTTCTCGGGCGGCAGGGTGTCGATGCGCTCGTCGTCCAGCCGGATGCTGCCGCCGCTCAGCGGCAGCAGCCCGGCCAGGCAGTTGAGCGCGGTGGACTTGCCGCAGCCGGAGGGCCCGAGGAGGGCGAGGAACTCGCCCCCCTCGATGGTCAGGTCCAGCCGGTCCAGGGCGGTGGCCGAGCCGAACCGCCGGGACACCGCCTCCATGCGCAGCGTGCCGAACGCGCCGCGCCCCCGGACGGTCGGCGCCGCCTCGCCGGTGCCCGCGGCCGGTGCGGCGCCGGTCATGATTTGCGCACCTTGTCGCCGCCGATCTCCTTGTCCCACTTGTCGAACGCCGTCACCAGCGCCTTGGCCTCCAGCGGCACGGCCTTGGGGTTCTGCTCGATGAGCCGGTCGTACTCCGGCCGGCCGAAGTCCTTGATCGCCTGCCGGCTCTCCGGCGGAGCCATGTCGATGGTGACGCCCTTCACCGCCGGCCCGGGGTAGAAGTAGCCCTTGTCGTAGGTGACGGCCTGCTGCCGCGGGGTGAGCGCGAACTTCATCAGGTCCAGGACCACGGCCAGCTTCTCGCCGGTGACGCCCTTGGGGACGACCATGTAGTGCGCGTCGGTCACCCAGGTGAAGCCTTCCAGCGTGGCGGTCCTGAAGTCCTTGGGCACCTGGCCGAGCACCCGCGGGTTGATGTCCCAGCCGGTGGTGGTGACGATGATGTCGCGGGTGCCCTCGCCGAGCTCCTGCATCGTCTGGGAGGTGCCGGTGGGGTAGTACTCGACGTACCGGCCGAGGTCCTTGAGGTACTTCCAGGTGTTGGCCCAGCCGTTGACCGGGTCCTTGGGGTCGCGGTCCTTGAGGATGTAGGGCAGGCCCATGAGGAAGGTGCGGCCGGGCCCGGAGTTGGCCGGCCGGGCGTACTCCAGCTTCTTCGGGTGTGCTTTGGCCCAGGCGAGCAGCTCTTCGGCGGTCTTGGGGGGGTTCGGCACCTTGGCCGGGTTGTACTCGATGAGCGGCCCGGAGGGGTAGTAGGTGACGACGACGCCCTTGCCCCGCGCGAGCTCCTGCATCTTGGCGGCCGGTTCCAGGTAGGCGCCGAGGTCGGGCAGCTTGTCGCCGTACTTCCCTGCCAGGTCCACCCACAGGTTCTGCTCCAGCCCGGCGGACAGGCCGTCGGTGCCGGTGAGCACCAGGTCGATGTCCAGGCGCTGCGCGTCCTGCTGCGCCTTGATCTTGCCGGCCAGTTCCGGGGCCGTCACCTTGGAGTAGGTGATCTTGCTGACGGCCTTGGGGTGCGAAGCCTTGTAGTTGTCGAAGATCTGCTGGGTGAGCTGCAGGTTTCCGGCGACGTCCACGATGTTCAGCGTCACCGGTGACTGCGGCATCTTCACGTCGGCCGCGGCGGGCTCGGGGGCGAAGGCCTGGCCCGCGTCGGGCGCGCCGCACGCGACCAGGCCCAGGACGAGACAGCCGGCCAGGACGGTGAGTCGGGGAGATCTCATGGGGTGGTCCTCCTTAGTGGGCCGGGGAGCGCCGGGACTTTCGGAGGCGACGTTTCAGGGCGCACACCAGAATGAAAACGTCTGGTGAAATATGTCAATAGGTCGGCACGTCGATGTACTGATATACCAGGACTGGTGTCGGGAGCCGTGCCGCGCGCTCATGAAAGGGAAGATGGCGATGCTGGATGACGTCAGGCGGGCGCTCGCGTCGGTGGTGGCCGTACCGGTCACCCCGTTCGACGACACCGGCCGCATCGACGAGAAGGCCTACGCCGCCGTGGTCTCGCGGATGGCTGCGGCGGGCATCACCGCCGTCACGCCGAACGGCAACACCGGGGAGTTCTACTCGCTGTCATCGCAGGAGCTCGACCGCGCGGTCGCGCTCGCGGTGGAGTCGGCGGGCCCGGCGCGCGTCATCGCCGGGGTCGGGCACGACGCCCGGCAGGCCGCTCTGCTCGCCGCCGGTGCCGCCCGGCTCGGGGCGCACGCCGTCATGGTCCACCAGCCCGTGCATCCCTACCAGTCGGAAGAGGGCTGGGTCGACTACCACCGGGCCGTCGCCGAGGCCGTCCCCGAGCTCGCGGTCGTCTGCTACCTGCGCTCGCCCCTGATCACGGCCGGGACGCTGCGGGCACTGGTGAGCGCGTGCCCCAACGTGACCGGGGTCAAGTACGCGCATCCCGACCCGGTGCGCTTCGCCGAGATGGCGGCCGGGGTGCCCGAGGTGACCTGGGTGTGCGGGCTGGCCGAGAGCTGGGCGCCGTTCTACTGGATGGGCGGGGCTCGCGGGTTCACCTCCGGCCTGGCCGCCATCGTCCCCGAGCTGTCGCTCGACCTGCACCGCCTGCTCGAGGCCGGCGACGCCCGGGGCGCGATGCGGCTGTGGGCGCGGCTCAAGCCCATCGAGGACCTGCGCGCCCGGCACGGCAACGCCGGCAACGTCTCGGTGCTCAAGGAGGCGCTGGCCCAGCTCGGCCTGTGCCGCCGCGACGTCCGCCCGCCGATCTCCCCGCTGCCGGCCGCGGAGCGCGAGGAGGTCGCCGCCATCCTGCGTTCCCTGGACCTCCCGGCGAGCCCCGGATGACGCGGCCAGGAGATCATGGACATGACCGGCGGAGCGGTACCGAGGCGACAGGAGCGGAGAACGTGGGCGAGGAACGGCGGAACGGCGCGGAGGGCGCGGGGGCGAAGGGCGCGGGGGCGACGGGGGGGCAGGACGGCCGCGAGGTGATCGCGCCCGAGGTCTTCGAGGCGCTGAGGCGGGTGTCGACGGCGACGATCACCACCCAGCTCTTCGGCCGCGGCCTGCGCAACACCTTCCTGGCCGGGCTGCGCCCGCTCAACCCCGCGTGCACCCGGATGGTGGGGGAGGCGTTCACGCTGCGCCACATCCCCGCCCGCGAGGACCTCGACGTGCTGTCGGTGTTCAAGGACTACGACCACCCGCAGCGGCTCGCGGTCGAGTCGGTCGGCCCCGGACAGGTGCTGGTCATGGACTGCCGGGGCCAGACCCGCGCCGCCTCGATCGGCGGCATCCTCGCCACCCGCCTGCTGCGGCGAGGCGCCGCCGGGCTGGTCACCGACGGGGCGGTCCGCGACTCGCCGTTCTTCGCCGAGCTGGACCTGCCCGCCTTCGCCGCGGGCGTGTGCGCGACGACCAACCTCGCCCGGCACCACGCGATCGACCTGCAGGTGCCCATCGGCTGCGCCGAGGTGCCGGTGTACCCCGGGGACGTCATCGTGTCCGACGCGGAGGGGGTGGTCTGCGTGCCGCGTCATCTGGCGGCCGAGGTGGCCCGCGACGCCCTGGAGCAGGAGCACCTGGAGGAGTTCATCCAGGCGGAGGTCGAGGGCGGGGCACCGCTGCGCGGCACCTACCCGCCGGACGAGGACACCCTGCGCCGCTACCGCGCCCGCTGACGCCGCACCAGCGCCCGGCCGCCGTGGGCGCCGCCGGGCGCCGCGAGCGCGTCGAGGGCCGGCCATGACCTGGTGTCGACCCTGGCGCGGACCTCGGCCGGACCTTGGCGCGGATCCCGGAGAGACGCGGTGCGGGCCTTGGTGCAGGTCCCGGGGCGGACCCATGTGAGGATCGGCGAGAATCCCGTTGAGCCTTGGTGACGGCTTGGCGGGCCGGTCGCGTCCCCATGTGGACACGGAGAGTATCCATATGCTCACTTTGTGCTATGGACACGGAGAGTCATGGGGCGGATACTCAACGTGTCAACAAGTCACCCCCGGTGACTCGGGCGCCCCGGCGGCACATCGCCGGCGATTCCGTGACGTCGTGAGGCCGCGCGAGCGCCGGGGAACGCCAATAGGAGAGCGATGCACCCGAAGAAGTCCACCGCCCTCGCCCTGTCGGTCCTGATGGCGGGCGCCTGCCTCGCCACCGCCGCCTCGGCGAGCGCCGACACCACCCCCGCCGGTGCCCCGCCCGGGCCCGTCCACGCCCTGCCCCCGGGCTACCAGCTCGTCACGCTGCCCAACGCCAACGTCCCGAACTTCCAGCGCCGCACCCTCTACTGCCCCGGCTCCAAGCACGTCCTCGGCGGCGGCGCCGAAGCCCGGGGCAACCGCGCGATCCTGGTCGGCTCCTTCCCGACCGACGACGGGCGCGGCTGGATCGGGCTCGGCCGCCAGGACGGCTACAACGACGTCGGCATCAGCGTCTTCGCCATCTGCGCCGATTGACCCTCGCCCCACCCCGCCGGCCCCGGGCCCACCCCGGGGCCGGCCCCTTTTCACCGCCGCCCACCGCGGCTCCGGCGGTCCCGCATCGAAGGCGAGGACGCCGCCGGCGCCGGTCGGGCGACCGCGGCCCATCCCGTCGCCGGCCACCACCGCCCGCCCGGAGGCCGGGGCTTCAGCCGGATGAGCGCGGCTTGAGCATCCACAGGCCCGTGCCGTACATCGCGAGCCCGAGCACGATGAACGCGGCCGCCACCGGGTAGCGCAGGCCGGGCGGCATGTACGTGGCCAGGAACCAGGTGTGGCGCAGCATGCCGTTGCCGACGAAGACGGCCGCGACGACGCCCTGCGGGAACAGCGGGATGGCGCCGAAGCCGAAGCACCACCAGGTGATCGCCTTCCGCGTCTTGGACAGCTCGTCGAAGCGGGACCTCGCCGTCGGCCGCGGCCTGCGTCCGGTCCGCATCGTCTCCAGCAATTCGGGGCCGTGCGAGCGCAGCCGCCGCTCGGCGAGCAGGCCGAAGCCCCACGCGAACAGCACCCCGGTCACGACGCCGACGGCCACGCCCGCCCAGCCGAACCACAACGCGGCCAGCCCCGCCGGCACACCGGTGAGGAGCACCAGCGCGAGCGCCAGGTAGGCCAGCCCGGTCAGCCCGCCGTCGTCCTCACTGGTGCGCAGCGGATTGCCCGCGCGGCGGTGCGGGTCGGTGCCGGGCACCAGCCCGTACACCGAGATCAGCGGAACCAGCCCGGTCGCGCCGCCCAGCAGGGCGGGCAGCAGCGCCAGCATCAGCGGCCACGGGCCGCCGGTGATCGCGGTGAACGCCACGGTGATCACGATCGCCACCGGGGCCTGCGCCGACAGCCAGGCCAGCTGCCTGCCGCGCACGTCGCTCACGCCGGGCGTCATCAGCGTCAGCCACAGCGCCGTGCCGTCGGTCCCGTACAGGTTGGCGGCCATGGCCGCGGCCATCACGACGAAGATGGGGCCGGCGTAAGGAAGCATGCCGTCCCAGCCGAGGATCAGCGGGCTGGCCCCGAAGCAGACGCCGTACGACAGCGCGAAGGTCAGCTGGTGGTTGCGCACCAGGTCGCGTGACCAGGTGCGCAACTCCTTGGCGACGATCGCGCCGTTGACCGTGGCCGCCGTCATCGGGCGCCTGCCGCGTGCGGAGGGCCGCGTCGCGCCCACGCGCCTGCCGAGCAGGGCGGCCCACGCGCCCAGGAGCAGCAGCACCAGTACGGCCAGCGCCGCCAGCGCCCGCCAGTCGCCCTGGACGGCCAGCAGGCCCCACCCGGAAGGCAGGTACCAGACCGCGGAGGGCACGCCCGTCTGGCCGAAAGCCCAGAAGAAGACCCAGATCTGGCCGAGCGCCGCCAGGATCGCGCCGTTGAGCACCCCCGAGGCGACGGCGCCCAGGCGTGAGCGCAGCGCCAGCCCCACCACCGCGACCGACACCTTGGACAGCAGGACGAACACGGCGAGCTGCAACACCATCGCGGGCACGGCCAGCAGGGCGTTGACGGGGCCGAGCCGTACACCCGCCACCAGCAGGCCGAGCAGGGCGGTCAGGCTGACCAGCGGCGCGACGCCGACGAAGGCCGCCGCCAGCAGGCCCGCCGCCAGGCGGCGAGGAGGAAGGCCGAGCAGTGAGAAGTACTCAGGCCGCAATGTCTCGTCGCCGCCGCCCATGAAGGCGGGCCCGAGCATCCAGCCCAGCATCCACACCGCGTACCCGGCCGCCAGCAGGTCCGGGCCGGCGAACGCCAGGTAGATCGTCCCGGCGGCGAACAGCACGCCCAGCGCGGCTCCGGTGGCCGCGGTCTGCGCGCGCCCGCCGTGGAAGGCGTGGCGCAGCACCGCGACCTTCATCCGGGCCATGGTCAGCGCGACAGCCACGAGAGCTCCTTGACCCCGGTGTCCCGGTCGCCGACGAGCTCGACGAAGGTGTCCTCCAGCGACCGCGCGCCGCGTACCTCGTCCAGCGTGCCCGCGGCGGCCACCGTCCCCTTGTCGATCACCGCGACGTGGTCGCACAGTTGCTCCACCAACGCCATCACGTGGCTGGAGAGGACGATCGAGCCGCCGCCGGCGACGAAGCCGCGCAGCATCGTCTTGATCGTGGCGGCCGACACCGGGTCCACCGCCTCGAACGGCTCGTCCAGCACCAGCAGCCGCGGCGCGTGCAGCAGCGCGGTGGCCAGGCCGATCTTCTTGCGCATGCCGGTCGAGTACTCGATGACCAACGTCCGCTCCGCGCCGTCCAGCTCCAGGACGGTCAGCAGCTCGTCGGCGCGCTGGGCCACCACCTCCTTGGCCAGGCCGCGCAGCAGACCCAGGTAGGTGAGCACCTCGCGCCCGGTCAGCCGTTCGGGCATGGCCAGCCCGTCGGGCAGGACCCCCACCATGGCCTTGGCCCGCTCGGGGGCGGACCAGACGTCCTCGCCGAAGATCCGGGCACTGCCGTGGTCGGGCCGCAGCAGGCCGACCGCCATGGACAGCGTGGTGGTCTTGCCCGCGCCGTTCTGGCCGACGAGTCCGAAGAAGGAGCCCTGGGGCACGCGTAGGTCGATGGCGTCGACGGCGAGGTTCTCGCCGAATCTCTTGGTCAGCCCGCTGATCTCCAGCGCTGGCGTCATGGTGTCGTCCTCCGGGGGGTTCCCGCCGGCCCGAGGAGGGCCCGTCACGGTCGTGGGCGAAGCTCGGGTGTGGGGTCGCCGCGGCCGGCGGGTCCGCGGGTGGACGCGGTACCTGTTCACACGGTGGTCGGTGGGGGGCGGACGCCCTTTGGGTTCGGGAAGCCAGGCGTCGCCGGGTACGGCGAGCCGGTCGTGGGCGGCGGCGAGCTCGTCCACGGCCTCGTGCGGTGCGCGCGGACCGGGGTGGTGGCCGTCGTCGCGTCAGATCATTATCCAGGGAAACATCGTGACCGGATCCACGAGCGAGGGAAGCATCGCGACCGGATCCACGAGCGAGGGAAACGCCGCGACCGGATCCACGAGCGGCCGCGGGACGGTGCCGGGTACGGCGGGCTGGTGGTCATTCGCGGTTCGCCGGCGCCGGCGCGGAAGGTCAGTCCTTGTCCTGGGAGCGGGCGAGGTGGGTGACGGTGCGCTTGACGTGCGCTCTGGTCAGGCGCTCGGCCAGGGCGGCGTTGCCGCTCGCCACGGCGGCCAGGATCTCCTCGTGCTCGGCGTGCTCCTCGCGCCAGGTGGGCCAGCGCCGCCACAGCACGCTGACGGTGCCGAGCGCGGTGAGATCTTGGAGGTTGTCCAGCTGCGCGGAGACCAGCTCGTTGTCGCAGCCCGAGTACAGCGCCCGGTGGAAGCGGCGGTTGGCCAGGCTCAGGGCCGTCGGGTCCTCGCCCGACAGTAGTTCGCCGGCCTCGCCGAGCGCCCCGCGCGCGTCCGCGAGGGTGCCGGCGCGTCCCGCGCGCGTGGAGGAGGCCACCGCCCACGGTTCGAGCAGCAGGCGGAGCTCCTGCGCCTTGCGCAGGTCGGCGGCGTCCAGCACCCGCACGCTGACCCCGCGGTTGGGGCTGATGACGACGAGCCCGGTGGAGGCCAGGCCGATCAACGCCTCCCGCACCGGCGTCTTGGACACGCCGAGCTGCTCGGCGAGCCGGCGTTCCACGAGCGTCTCGCCGGGCCTGATCCGGCCCGACAGGATGGCGGCCCTGATGGAGTCGGCCACGAGGTCGGTGCGCGTGATCGACCGTGCCACGGGCCGCAGGACCGGTTCCTCCGAGATGTTGTACACCGGTATATCGTCCCGCACGTCCACCCCCTCGTTCACGCCGCTCCGCGACGAGGCCCCGGCGGCGTCGGCCACCGAAGCCGTTGATCTACGATGTAAAGGCGATCGCCGGGGAATGCGGGTCGTCCTCAGCCGATGTCCGGCTCCGGGGCGCCTCCGGTGCCGAGCAGGAAGTCGAAGTCGCAGCCCTGGTCCGCCTGGAGGATGTGGGCGGTGAACATGCTGCCGTACCCGCGCTGGAACACCGGCTCGGGAGCCCGCCAGGCGGCGCGGCGGCGTTCCAGCTCCTCCTCGGGGACCTCCAGCGACAGGCGCCGCGCCTCGACGTCCAGGGTGATCGGGTCGCCGTCGCGCACCAGCGCGAGCGGGCCGCCGACGTGCGACTCCGGCGCGACGTGCAGCACGCACGCGCCGTAGCTGGTGCCGCTCATCCGGGCGTCGGAGATGCGCACCATGTCGCGTACGCCCATCTTGAGCAGCCGGTCGGGGATCGGGAGCATGCCGTGCTCGGGCATCCCGGGGCCGCCGTGCGGGCCGGCGCCGCGCAGCACCAGCACCGAGTCGGCCGTGATCGGCAGGCTCTCGTCGTTGATGCGCCGCATCAGGTCGCGGTGCCCGTCGAACACCACCGCGGGCCCGGTGTGCTTGAGCAGCCTCGGCTCGGCGGCGACGTGCTTGATCACCGCGCCGGACGGGGCGAGGTTGCCGCGCAGCACGGCCAGGCCACCCTCCTGCGACAGGGGGTTGTCCCGGGTGCGGATGACCTTGTCGTCGAAGACCTCCGCCCGCTCCAGCGTCTCGCCCAGGGTGGCCCCCACGGCCGTGGGCCGGTCGGGGTGGAGCAGGTCGCGGACGCGGCTCAGCAGGCCGGGCAGGCCGCCGGCCAGGTAGAAGTCCTCCATGACGAAGGCGCCGCTCGGGCGCAGGTCGGCGAGCACCGGCACGCGCCGCGAGGCCTCGTCGAAATGGTCCAGCGTCAGCTCCACGCCGCTGCGGCGCGCCATGGCGATGAGGTGGATGACGGCGTTGGTGGAGCCGCCGAGCGCCAGGATGGTGGTCACCGCGTCCGCGTACGCCTCGGCGGTGAGGATGACGGAGG
This sequence comes from Sphaerisporangium rhizosphaerae, assembly GCF_042665155.1. Classification (NCBI taxonomy): domain Bacteria; kingdom Bacillati; phylum Actinomycetota; class Actinomycetes; order Streptosporangiales; family Streptosporangiaceae; genus Sphaerisporangium; species Sphaerisporangium rhizosphaerae. The sequence continues at coordinate 23,649 of NZ_JBHTCG010000035.1, forward strand.
GGCGCAGGTCCTCCCAGGCCATCTCGACGACGCGGCGGCCGGTGGCGGCGGCCATCCGGTTGTGCGCCGAGGCCACGGCCGGGATGGAGGCCGCGCCGGGCAGCGTCATGCCGAGCACCTCGGCGACCGAGGTCATGGTCGAGGCGGTGCCCATGGTCATGCAGTGGCCGGGGGAGCGGGCGATGCCCTCCTCGACGCCGCTCATCTCGGCCTCGCCGACCAGGCCCGCCTTCTTGTCGGCCCAGTAGCGCCACATGTCGCTGCCGCTCCCGAGCACCTCGCCGCGGTAGTTGCCCGGGATCATGGGGCCGGACGGCACGAAGATCGCCGGGATGTCCATGCTGATGGCGCCCATGATCAGCGCCGGCGTTGTCTTGTCGCACCCGCCCATGAGCACGGCCGCGTCGACGGGATGCGCGCGCAGCAGTTCCTCGGTCTCCATGGCCAGCAGGTTGCGGTACAGCATGGTGGTCGGCTTCATGAAGGACTCCGACAGCGACATCACCGGCAGCTCCACCGGGTAGCCGCCGGCCTGCCAGACCCCGCGCTTGACGTCCTGCGCCCGCTCGCGCAGGTGGATGTGGCACGGGTTCAGCTCGCTCCAGGTGTTCAGGATGCCGATGACCGGGCGGCCCATGTGCTCCTCGGCGGACAGGCCGAGCTGACGGGTCCGCGCACGGTGGCTGAAGGAGCGGAGCCCGTCGGTGCCGTACCACCGGTGGCTTCTCAGTTGTTCAGGGGTCAGACGCTGCACCAGTCCTCCTCGATATCCTGATATATCACGATATCGGCAGCGTCCGTCGTCTCGATGCCGGATGACCGGACGTGGCCACACCTGTCACCTTATGACCGTGGTGCGGAACGGCGTGGTCGCCTGCGGCCGGGCCCTGGCCACGGACGACCACGAATCGAAGACCTCCACCCGTCAGAGCGCTGGTCAGGAAGGCGACCGTGCGTACGCGAGACCCCGGTGCGGCGTGAACCTCTCACGCGCCCCGGTCCCCGGGACGTTCGCCGGGGGCTCCGGGCGGCTTCTCCTGAGCCTGTGTCAGGCTCCGGGCGGTTTTCCTGGGCCCGCGTGACACTCCGGGCGGTTCCCCTGAGCCCGCGTGACGATTCAGGCTGTCCTCCTCGGAGCCGCGTCAGGCTCCGGGCGGGTTCTCCTTGGCGCGCGTGATCTCTCCGAGGGCGGCGAGGATCGAGGCCTCGGAGGCCTGCGGGGTGACGCCCAGGGCGGCCAGCACCTGGGCGGCCGGGTCCTCCTCGGTGCTGAGCAGGGCGAGCAGGAGGTGCTCGGTGCCGATGTAGTTGTGGCCGAGCCGCAGCGCCTCCCGCACGGTCAGGGCGAGCACCTTCTTGCTCTCGGCGGTGAAGGCCACCTCGCCGGCGCCCTCCTGCCCGGCGGGCCGCTCGCCGTTCGGGCCGAGCGAGGCCAGGGCGGCTTCGCGCACCCGCTCCAGCGGCACGCCCTGCTCGGTGATGGCCCGCCCCGCGAGCGCGTCCGGCTCGTGCAGCAGGCCGAGCAGCAGGTGCTCGGAGGCGATGTGGCCGTGCCCGGACTGGCGGGCCTCCTCCTGCGAGGCCACGACGACGCTGCGGGCGCGGGTGGTGTACCGGGCGAAGGAGGTCAGGTCGAACGGTTCGCCTCCCTTGGGGACGAACCGCTTCTGGGCGGCCTGCTTGGTCACGCCCATGCTCTGGCCGATCTCGGTCCAGGAGGCGCCGGCCTTGCGGGCCTGGTCGACGAAGTGGCCGATGAGGTGGTCGGCCACCTCGCCGAGGTGCTCGCCGAGCAGCACGGCCCCGCTGAGCTGCTGGAGGGCGCCGCCTGCGGCGTGGTTTGTCTTGATGTACTCGATGAGATCGTCCAGACGAACGGGTGTCGGTTGCATGCGTCAACCATAGGTTGACGCAAACTCACCCGTCAACCCCGGGTTGACGCAAGCCTTTCGCAGGGTTGGGGAGAGGGCGGTGCCTGCGCCGTCACAGGCTCGCCGCCGTCGAGGCCGCCTCGGCGAGCAGGCCGTGCCGGGCGGGCCCGGCCAGCCCCGCGTGGTACAGGTGCACCTCCTGGGCGCCGGCCTCCGCCAGGCGCCGCACGTGGGGCGCCATGTCCTCCTGCCGCACCGGCGGCAGCGCGGTCACGTAGGCGCCCACCGTCACCTGCTCGGGCAGCATGTGCCGGGTGATGCGCACCCGGTCGGCGGACTCCTGGCCGGTGGGCCAGCACTGCACGACGACGGCGTCGACGTCCTTGCCCGCCTGCGGGCCGAGGCCGGGGTTGGCGCCCGTGGCCCACGGGTCGGGGCCGGCGTGCAGGCTCATGCGCAGACCTGGGGGGAGCGCCTCGATCACCTGGTGGCGCAGCGCGTCGGCCGCCTGGTGGCGCACGGCCAGGACGGCGGCCGCCGTCGCCTGGTCGAGGTCGTGCTCTCGGGAGCGCACGGCGGCCCGCACCTCGCGCACCGTGCGCACGGGGTCCACCCCGGCCGCCGCCCAGCCCGCCTGGCAGGCCTCGCAGCAGCACACCGACAGCATGCGCCGTGCCCGCGCGTCGTAGGCGCCGTCGGTCTTGTCGTGGTGGCCGCCGTGGTCGGCGCCGAGCTGCCCGCAGGCCTCCAGCAGCGCCCCGGCCAGCGGCACGTCGCGCACGGCCTCGGCGGCCAGCGTGGCGGCGTACTCGCGCACCTCGGCGCGCGAGGGGCACAGCGCCCACGGGTAGTGCTCCCCGAAGCAGTTGACCACGCTCACGTCCGGATGCGCCTCGCCCAGCCGCGAGTTGTGCGTCAGCACGATCCACGCCGTCACCGGGACGCCGGCGTCGGCCAGGGTGCGCGCGGCGGTGCCGAACGGGTCCGCGTCGCGCATCCAGGCGGGCGTGCCGGGCACCAGGCGGCGTCCATCCCAGGCCTCCCGGCGGAGCGGGCGGTAGAGCGCGGCGTGCCGGGCGTCCATGTACGCGTGGTCGGGATGCCAGGGGGTCGCAGCCCTGACGGTGTGGTAGGCGGAGGCGAGGTTCACCCCGACGTCGCCGAGCGCCTGCATCCGCGCGGTGAACAGGGGATCACCGATCACGTCCCACGGATAGGCGTGCACGAGCACCCGCATTGCCATCGCCTCCCCACAAGGGGCCCTCACCCCACAAATGGCGTTGTCCAGGCATACCGATTCGGCTGTGCGGAGTCAATGGTTCACGACGATCGACGGCGTGCCTGTTACCAGGCATGAAAACCCGGCGCCGGGACAGGGAGGGGGTGAGACCCGAGGCCGCACATGGGGGACGACACGATGGGACAGCAGGTAGCCAAGGAGCGGTTCTCCGAGGCGGAGTACGGGCGTTTCGGCGAGCGCCTGAAGGATTCGCTCATCGCGCTCCGCGAGTTGCTGGCCAGGCCCGGATTCGGCGCCGGGCCGGCGACCGTCGGCGCCGAGCTGGAGCTCTTCCTCATCGACGAGGACAGGCGCCCGCTGCGCCGCAACAAGCAGGTCCGCGACGCCGCCGGCGACGACCGGGTGGTGCTGGAGCTGGGCAGCTTCAACCTGGAGGTCAACCTGACCCCGGCGCCGATGGCCGGCAAGCCGTTCAGCGCGCTCACGGAGGAGATGCGGCGGCTGATGGACCTGGTCGACGACGCGGCCCGATCGCAGGGCGGCCGGGTGGTGCCGATCGGCATCCTGCCCACCCTGACCGAATTCGACTTCACCCGCGACGCCATGAGCGACGAGACCCGCTACCGCGCGATGAGCCGGGGGATCCGCCGGGTGCGCGCCGAGCCGTTCCGCGTGCAGATCCACGGCAACGAGCGCCTGGAGCTGGAGGTGGAGGACGTCATCCTGGAGAGCGCCAACACCTCCTGGCAGGTGCATCTGCGCACCGCGCCGGAGGAGTTCGCCCGCGTCTACAACGCCGCCCAGCTCGCCATCGGCCCGGTGCTCGCGGTCAGCGGCAACTCCCCGTCCTTCCTCGGGCGAGACCTGTGGGAGGAGACGCGCATCGCGCTGTTCGAGGCGGCGGTCGACGACCGCGACATGGAACGGCCATGGCGGGTGGACGGCCGCGTCTGCTTCGGGTCCGGCTGGGTGGAGAGCGGCGCCGGTGAGGTGTTCGAGCAGAGCGTCCGCGAGTACGAGCCGGTCATCCCGGTGCTGGACGAGGAGGAGGACCCGCTGGCGGTGACCCGCGGGGGCGGCGTCCCGAGGCTGGCGGAGCTGCGCCTGCACCAGGGCACGGTGTGGCAGTGGAACCGGCCGGTGTACGACCCGGCGGACGGGGGGCACCTGCGGGTGGAGCTGCGGGCCCTGCCGGCCGGGCCCACCTGCGCGGACATGGCGGCCAACGCGGCCTTCCTGCTCGGCCTGGTGACGGCGATGGCGGCCCGGCCCGCGTGGATCGGCGGCTTCCCCTTCGCCGACGCCTACCGCAACTTCTACCGGGCGGCGCGCAACGGGCTGGACGCCGAGCTGGCCTGGCCGGGACGGCTCGACACCGTCCCGGCGTCCCGGCTGGTCGCCGACCTGCTGCCGGTGGCGCACGACGGGCTGCTGTCGGCGGGCGTGGACCCCGGCGAGGCGAGCCGCCATCTGTCGGTCATCGCCGAACGCGTCCGGCTGCGCCGCACCGGCGCCGTCTGGCAGCGCGAGGCGCTGGCCGCCCTGGGCGAGGAGCCGGGCGCGCGGGCGGCCATGCTGGGGCGTTACCGCGAGCTGGCCTTCGGCGGCGATCCCGTCCACACCTGGCCGGCCGTCGAGGGGGTTCAGTCGTCGATGCCGGTGAGCGAGCTTCCGTAGCTGAGGGCGACGAGCTGGGCGACCGCGCCGTGCGCGCCGAGCGGCTCGGCGCATCCGGCTCCGACCGACTCGGCCGCCGCCGTGATCTTCTGCGGGTCGATCTCGGGGCCGATGAGGAACGGCGCCAGCGCCAGCCGCGAGGCGCCGATGTTGCGCAGCCGCTGGGCGGCGTCGCCGACGCCCGGCCGGGCGTCCAGCGAGGCCGCGACGACCGGGAGGGTGAGGCGGGCGGCCAGCAGGACGACCGTGGCGTCCGCCGCCCGCACGGCCTCCTGGCCGCCGACCGTGGCGACGATGATGCCGTCCACCGGGGCCGCGATGTTGAACAGGCGCATGCGGTCGGCGCGCGCGAGCCCGCTGTCGGACAGCTTGACGTGCAGGGCCTCGGCGAGCAGCGGGTGGGGCCCGAGCGGGTCGGCGATGGTCGTCATGACGTCGCTCTCGGCGACCGCCTCGCGGATGGCGCGGTACACCTGCTGGTGCGGCCCGGTGACCAGCGGGACCACGATCGCGGCGGGCGACTCCTTCGGCCGGTCGGCGGCGCAGTCGGTGAGCGTCTCGGCCAGGCTGGTCTTGGTGTCGCCCAGGTGGACCAGCCGGACGTCGAGCTGGGGATGGTCCACACTGACGATGGTCTTGACCGCGGCGGGGACGTCGCCGCCGGTGCCGGGCGCGGCGAGCACGAGCGCCGGCGCGTCCGGAGGGAGCTGCGCGGGCACGGGGCGCCGATGCCGGCCGGAGCTGGTCCGGAACGAGCGTTCGCGGACCGGAAGCTCCTGTGGAGCCTGATGACCATCGTTCACATCGGCGGATTTTACGGGGTATGAGGCAAAAGTTAAGTCTGATTCGCCGTTACGCGCGGGCCGAGCCGGGCCCATCTCCCGTGACATCAGTGACAAATTAGGACTCGATCCTCTGAACGGTACCAACGGTCCGTAATCATTCGAGATCATGGCGGGGGCGCCGAAGGTCGCGGAAGGGCCCGGAGGGGGCCCGCCGTTGACAGTTGCGTTCTTTCCGGCGGTGAAGTTTTTTTCAACCGCGCGCGGCTCCGCGCGTGTCAGTGCACGCGGTGGGCGGCGCGCAGGACCTCGAACACACCGAGGCTCGCGAACAGCGCCACCGAGAGCCCGATGACCGCGTAGGCCGCCGAGACGCGCGCCCGGGCGGCGACCGGCCACCGCGCGAGCGCCGCCGGAAGGCGCGCCCGCCCGGCCCGCGCGGGGCGCGTTCGTGCGGCGGCCACGGCGGGCGAGACCGGCGGCGGGACGGGCGGGAGCGTGGGCACGACAGGCGGTGCGGTGCGGAGCTCGGGATGTCGGGCGAGGTAGCCGCGCGGGAACGTCTTCACGCCCGTATCGCCGCACGACGGGCAGCGGGCGCCCGACCACGGCGGCTGGACCAGCAGCTCGGCGCGGAACCAGACGTCGGCGTCGTTACCGTGGCTGTCGGACAGATGCCGGACGACGTACTCCTCCTCCCACACCGAAAGACAGCGGAGGCACTCGAACGGCCAGATCTCCCGGGTGCTGAAGCCTTCGTCCACCAGGACCACCCCCCAAGGGTGCGCGCGCGCCTGTTACACGGCGTCGCCCGATTCGAGTGTGGGCGTCACTCCGGTTGATCGCAATACCCGCCACCGATGCCTGCCGTTCCCGAGTGGTCGCCCGGCATCATGGACGACTCGCTCACGGCCAGCGCCACCAGGGCGAACATCGCGCAGACACCCATGATCAGCGCCATGGGCATGACGCTGCGGGCGCCGGCCACCCCGGCCAGCGGGGCCGTCAGCGCGCCGAAGGTGAACTGCGCGGTGGCGGTCAGGGTCGCGGCGGTCCCGGCGGCGCGGGTCGTCCGGCCGAAGGCGACCGCCGAGGTGTCGCCCAGCACCAGGCCCAGCGACGCGACGGCGAGCAGCAGCGGCGGCAGGCAGGTGTCGGCCGTCAGCCATCCGGTCGCCGCCAGTGCCCAGAGCACGGCGGCGCAGGCGAGCAGGACGGCAACTCCCGCCTGCGCCGGCGCCAGCGGCCGGAAGCGGTGGGCGATCCGTGCGCCCACCGCGGCGACCAGCACCAGCGCCAGCGCGTTCAGGCCGAGGGTGAGCCCGACGCCGGCGAGAGGCAGCCCGAGAGCCCGCAGGAAGAACGGGGCCGCGGCCAGGTAGGCCGCCAGCGCCCCGAACGCCAGAACGAAGGCCAGGACGGGGGCGAGGCGGCTCCGGGTGCGCAGAACGGACAGGTCGCGGCGGCGCAGCGGCGGGCTCACCGCCCGGGCGTGCAGGGGAAGCGTCTCGGGAAGGGCGATCAGCGCGGCCAGGAACATCAGCAGGGACAGCAGGGCGAGCGCGCCGAACACCGCCCGCCAGCCGGCCACGGCGACCAGCGCCCCGCCGATCGGCGGGGCGACGACGGGCACGGCGGCCAGCGCCCACATCTGGGCGGCGAAGACGCGGACGGCGCGGCGTCCGCGCGCGAGGTCGGACACGACGGCGCGGGCGATCACGACGCCGGCCGCGCCGGTCAGCCCCTGGACGAACCGCGCGCCGATCAGGACGCCGATCGTGGGCGCCAGCGCGCACACGGCCCCGGCGACCGCGCAGACCGCGAGGCACGCCAGCAGCGGTCCTCTGCGGCCGTAGCGGTCCGACAGCCGTCCCAGCGCCAGGTGGCCCGCGGCCATGCCGAGCAGGAAGGCCGAGAAGGTGAGCTGCGCGCCGACCGTGCCGGTGCGCAGCTCGGCCGCCATCGACGCCAGTCCCGGCAGGTACATGTCGCTGCCGAACGGTGCCAACAGCGCGACCAGGCCGAGCACGGTGGCCAGCTCCCGGGAGGGGCTGGTCGTGGTGGGGGCGCCGGCGATGGTGGTAGCGGACATGGCGGACTCCCTGGGGCCGTTCCCCGCGGCGCCCCCGGCCGGTCGGCTCCGGAAGAGCGCGCGACGGTGCCGTCCCTGGCCACGGTACGCCTGCCCTCCGCCCGAGCCCGGCCCCGGGCCGCCGCCGCCTGGACGTGCGGGGCGTCGTCGCGGCCCGGCACGTCGGGCGGTGGCGCGGTCCGGCGTGATGGGTGCCCGGGGGGGCGTCGCGTCAGGCGTCTTTGCGGCCGACGCCGCCGACCGACCAGATCGCGCGCGGGTCGAGGGTGTCCTGCCCGGCGTCCGCCCCCCAGGCCGGGATGTACACCACGCCCGGCGGGACGAGCGACAGGCCGTCGAACAGGCCCTCGACGTCGGCCTTGGTGCGCTGCTGTTCCCTGTGGGCGTGGCCGGTGACCACGCTGCGGCTCTGGTAGAGGTCGGCGAGCCCGGCGGTGGCCTCGGGCCGCAGGTCGGAGACGGTGTGGCCGATGGCCACGTACCCGCCCGGGGCGATGGCGTCGCGGAACCGGCCGACGATGTGGGAGGCCAGCTCGTCCTCGGGGATCACGTCCAGCGCGAAGAACAGCAGGATCGCGACCGGGCTCCCCAGGTCGATCAGCGACTTCAGGCGGGGATGGCCGAGGACCTGATCGGGTTCGCGCATGTCGGCCTCGATGACGGCCGTGTGCTCCTCGTCCTCCAGCAGGGCGCGGGCGTGCGTGACGACCACCGGGTCGTTGTCGACGTAGACCACGCGGGACCCCGGCGCGGCAGCCTGGGCGATCTCGTGGACGTTGCCCTGTGTGGGAAGGCCGCACCCGACGTCGACGAACTGCCGGACGCCGCGCCCGGCGAGGTGGCGCACCACGCGCTCGAGGAACCGGCGCCCCTCGCGGCACATCATGGGCAGCTCTGGAGCGACGGACAGAGCCCAGCGCGCGGCTTCGCGGTCGGCCGCGAAGTTGTCCTTACCGCCGACGAGGTAGTCATAGATGCGGGCCTGGTTGGGGATGGTCGGATCGAAGCCGAGAGGCTCGAGTTTCGGGAACCTCGTCATCACACCCCATCTCGCCGGAACCCGATGGTAGCGCCGCGGACACGACGGCGACCATCGTTCCGGGCACTACGTGGCGGAGGGGCGGCGGAGCGGGGCCGGCCGCGGCGGGGAGCGCGCACCGTCAGCGGCAGATCTCCAGGTGCCGCGCCGGGCGCGCGGTGCCGCGGGGGAGGGTGAACCCGGCCCAGACGGCCTTGCCGGGGTGGCCGGGGGCCCAGCCCCATCGGTGGCTGACGCCCGCGACGACCTGGAGCCCCCGCCCGCCCTCGGAGTCGGCGTCGGGCGGGCGGGGGGTGGGGGAGCGGTCGCTCGGGTCGGTGACGACGCAGATCAGCGACTCGCCGGTGTGGGCGAGCACGACCCGCACCGGGTGGGCGGCGGGTGCGGCGGCGCGGCTGCTGAGCCCGTGCCGCAGGGCGTTGATGACCAGCTCACCGATCACCAGTTCGGCGTCGTCGGCGAGGCCGTCCAGGCCCCATTCGCGCACCGTGGCCCGGGTGAACCGGCGAGCGGTGCGGGCTGCTTGGGGGTCGCCGCGCAGTTCGCACCGTTCGAGGCGGATCCCGTCGTCGTCCGGGGTGTCTCCCGGGGCGCCGGACGCGGCCCGCGAGTCGCCCGAGGAAAGGGCGCGGCCCAGCTCGTCGAGCCAGCCCTCCCACCTCTCGTCCCCTGTCTGAGCGGGTTTGGCGAGCTGTGTTCTGCACCCATTCATGGGGAAGCCTCAGGGGGTTTAGGGCATATCGCCGGGGGGTTTACGCCTCATGCCCATATTGCCCGGCCCGGTGTGCAGATGCAAGTACCGATGCACGTGCATCCGCACACCGGTATGCTGACTCGCGGGTGAAGGCAGCCCGTTTGGGGCGCTCATCAGGATGAAGGCCCCTTTTCAGGAACGATGTCAGATTCGTCGGCTTCGGGGATGTGTGAGCAGGGATGAACGAGATCTCCAACGGCGTGGCCGCGACCGCGCTCTCAGGGGTGCGGTGGCGCAAGAGCGTGTACAGCAACCCCAGTGGCAACTGCGTCGAGCTCGCCGAGCTCCCGGGGGGCGAGGTGGCCGTGCGCAACTCCCGCCATCCCTCCGGTCCGGCCCTGATTTACAGTCGGGGAGAAATTGCCGCCTTCATCCAGGGGGCGAAGAACGGCGAGTTCGATGACCTGGCACTTTGACCGATCCGGCGGCTACGGAGTGTCCAAAATCGTAGCCTAAGGGTGATGTTGGGGTATATCCGGATTGGCCGCCCGGGGGTATCGTGAACTTCTCTGTCACCGCGAGAAGTGAATCTGAACTGCTGCTCTTCTAAGGACTGGCCATGATCACAGCCCGAGCCGAAGGGGACGAGACCCCGCTCAATCTGATGGCTCGGGAACGGGGCAGTTCCACGGTCCTGCGCATCCTCCTGGGCTCCCAGCTCCGCCGGCTGCGCGAGACCCGAGGCATCACCCTGGAGGCGGCCGGGCACTCCATCCGCGCCTCGCACTCCAAGATCAGCCGCATGGAGCTGGGACGGGTCAGCTTCCGCGCCCGCGACGTCGCCGACCTGCTCACCCTGTACGGGGTGAGCGACGAGCGCGAGCGTGAGGCCCTGCTCTCGCTGGTCTCGCAGGCCAACCGCCCCGGCTGGTGGCACAACTACGACGACATCCTGCCCAACTGGTTCGAGGCGTACGTCGGGCTCGAAGAGGCCGCCACCCGCATCCGCTGCTACGAGGTGCAGTTCGTCCCCGGCCTGCTCCAGACCCCCGAGTACGCCAGGGCCGTCGTCCTGCTCGGCCACCCGGACGGCGTCGAGGAGGAGGTCCAGCGGCGGGTCGACCTGCGGATGGCCCGGCAGAAGGTGCTCGGCAGGGCCACCCCTCCGCACCTGTGGGCCGTCGTCGACGAGGCGGCCCTTCGCCGCCCCCTCGGCGGCGTCGAGGTCATGCGCGGCCAGATCAGGCACCTCATCGAGGCCATCGCCTCGCCGAACATCACCGTCCAGGTGATGCCCTTCAGCGCCGGCGGCCACGCGGCGGCCGGCGGCCCGTTCAGCATCCTGCGCTTCTCCGAGCGCGACCTGCCCGACGTGGTCTATCTGGAGCAGCTCACCAGCGCCATCTACCTGGACAAGCGCGAGGACCTCGACCGCTACCAGGCCGTCATGGAACGCCTGTGCATCGACGCCGTCCCCGCCTCCGAGACCAAAAAGGCCCTCACCAGAATCCTCGCCGAGCTCTGACCCCGTCCGAGGGGCCCGGGCCGAGGGGCCGTCGGACCGGGTCAACGCGGCGAACGGCCACCGTGACGGCCATCGGCCGTGTCAGAAGCAGAAGCGCACGATGCGGGTGGACCGCTTCATGCCCGGCAGCGCATTCATGACGCGGTACACGCGGCGTACGTTCGCGGGCGCCTTGGCCATCAGCACCGGCGAGTCGGACATCGGCGCCTCATCGACGTATTCGAGCCGCGGGTGCCAATCGGCCGGCTCCGCCGGGTCGTTGAAGCCGCAGTGGAACTGGGTGCTGTACTTGCGCAGCACGGGATGCCATTTCGACGTGCGCCACGCCCAGACCGATACCGTGTCGAACTGTATCTGTCCGGTGGGAAAGGCGTCGACGACGCTGATCAGCAGCCGCCGGAGGTCGGTCTCGGTCAGATAGGGCACCAATCCCTCGGCGATCATCAGCACCGGCCGGCCGCGGGGAATGCGTTCCAGCCAGGTCAGGTCGGTGACACCGGAGTCGATCAGGGTGTAGTGCTCGCGTGGCGGCAGGAATCGCCGCCGCAGGTCGATGACGGATCGATAGTCCAGGTCGTACCAGTCGACGGTGGCGGGCGGGTCGATCCGGTACACCCGGGCGTCCAGACCGCAGCCCAGGTGCAGCACCACCGCGTCGGGGTGGTCGGCGAGGAAGCTTCGCGCCCAGTCGTCGTGGGCCTTGGCGCGCACCACGGCGGCGAGGCCCATCTGGCTGGTGCCGAATCTGCGCTTGTCGTAGCCGGGGTCGAGACGGCGCATCGCCTGCTCGGCTAACCCGTCACCGAGGATCGGGTCCGGCAGTCGGTTGTCCAGCGCTTTGGCCCTGAGGACGGGGCTTAGGGTCTGTTGCACTCCGACGAGTTCGGCGTCTCTCACACAGCTACACTAGACCTATTTCACGAATTTCGTGAAGTTCGCGAACACTTTCGATCGTCAACGGCAGATAGGGAGCTTCGGTGACACAAGCGGACGAGAACGCCATCGCCGGCTACCAGGAACGGTTCGCGCAGATCATGGTCGAATCCGGCATGCCCCGGATGGCCGCGCGCGTGTACGCCGCACTGCTGGTCACCGACTCCGGCAAGCTGTCGGCCGCCGAACTCGCCGAGCGACTGGGCGTCGGCGCGTCAGCGATCTCGGGGGCGGTCAAGTACCTGGTGCAGGTGCGACTGGTCGAACGCGGTCGCGAACCCGGTGGCCGACACGACTTCTGCCGCATCCACGAGCACACCTGGAGCCACTACGTCAGCCAGTCCGACCCGGTGCTGGCCCGGCTACAGGAAGGCGCCGGCGAGGGCATCCCGGTCCTGGGACCCGACTCTCCCGCCGGACGGCGGCTGGACGAGACCCGACGGTTCTTCGCGTTCGTACGCGAGGAGATCAAGCGGTCGATGGTGAAGTGGCAGCGACTCCAGGAGGCCGAACGCGAGCCCGGTCAAAGGCGCGCGCTGTGAACTCGATGGTGGCGCGAGCTTTCGTGTCCGCATGGTGCACCGGGCCGTCGTTGCTCAGTCGTAGAAGGCATCAACAGGATCAAAGAGTGCCGCGGGCCGGCCTTAGCGGCTGCGGTTGGCGGGGACTTCGAAGATGAGTCCGAGACCGTCCTCTTCGTCCCAGTGTTCTCCGACCTCGACGAAGCCGAAGCCGGCGATCGTGGCCAGGGACGCCACGTTATCGGGACCAATGGTCGCCCGTACGGTCTTGACCGCCGGTTCGGCCGCGGCCCGACGCAGCAACTCGATCAGGATGGCTCGGCCATACCCCTGGCGACGGAAGTCAGGAGCAACCGCGTAGCCGATCTCTACCATGCCCGCCTCATCGGGCGGTCCGTGAAACCCGGCATGACCGATGACGACACCTTCAGGCCCGGTCACCGCCTGCCGCACCATCCACTGTGCGTGGCGGGGGTCGGCGGCCATCTGGTCGATCCGCAACCGCCACAGCCACCGTGCTCTGTCTGTCACGAAGTACTCGGTCAGAGCGACCCCAGCCATGTTGCCGGCTGCGGCTAGGTCCCCATCGAGCAGAGCGGACATCGTAGTGCGCGACAACTCGACAAAGCGCACATGCTTCGAACTGGTGGGGAACGACGTCTGTCGATCGGCTTCATCGGTCACCATGCGGATGCTCGCAAAATGTCCGACAGACGTCCAACGAATTCGGAGTGATCGATCAACCGCACTTGCTCACGACGGCATCCGCCACCACGAGCACCAACCCGCTGAAAGAGGAACCCGACAGCGAGATCATCACCGCGACGAGGTGACTGCGGGCAATGTCAGCGCGGCTCCGTCGGGGGCCGGCCGTGGGTGCGCAGGGCGGTGATGAGCCAGTCGAACGCGGGGATGACCGACGGGCCGGGCTCGCGGCCGTTGAGGACGGCGAGCAGGTGCCAGTAGCGCTCGACCTGGACGTCGGCGAGCGTCCGGAGGCGGTCGCGCAACTCGGCCCGTTCCGCCGCCGGCAGACCCGGCTCGATGACGCGGTCCAGGACCTGTTTCCCCGCCGCCGTCTCGGGCGCGATCCCTCCGGCCAGGGCGTGGCCGGCCTCCTCCAGCACCCGCCGCCTCAGGTCGAAGCCGTCCTCGATCGGCGGCCCGAAGACCCCGTCCAGGACGATGCGCCGCAGCCGGGCCCGGAAGCCCTCGTCGGCGACCAGCTCGCCCAGCTCCAGCCACGCGTCGATCTGGCGGGCGTCCGGGTCGTCGGGCAACTCGGAGGGAAGCTCCCGCATCCACTCCGCGACGATCATGGCATCCTCCCGCGGGCCGATCCTGGCGAAGATCTCCGCCACGAAGTCGTCGATGACCCGCTGCCGTTCGGCGGCCGACAGCCGGGCGAGTCTGTGCGTCATCACGGTCTCCTCTGCGGTGCCGCCGCGCTCCGCGATGCCGTTCAGCACGGCGCGGCGCAGTCTCAGGGTGCGGATCTCGGCCTCGAGGGCGCGGACGTGCGCCTTGGCGACCTCGGCGACCGAAACCTGGTTCGTCAGGATCGCCTGGACGGTCTCCAGGCCGATGCCGAGGTCGCGAAGCGTCCGGACGAGGTCGAACCGGGCGACGGCCGCCGCGTCGTACAGGCGGTACCCGCCGGCCGAACGCACCGTCGGCGGCACGACGCCGATGTCCGACCAGAACCGGATGGTGTGCACCGACAGGCCGGTACGCCGCGCGATGCGGCCGACGGTGTGAAGCTCCACGCTCTCGCTCACGGCACCGAGCCTGCACCCTCGCCCCACCCGAAAGTCAACCGCGGCCCTCTGCCGCCGTTGGCGTGATGGGGGGCTAGAAGTCGAACTCGCCGTTCTTGGCGCCGTCGATGAAGGCGTCCCAGACGGTGGCGCTGACGACGAAGGGGGCCTTCTCGGGCGCCTCGGTGTCCCGCAGCCCGACCCGCCCCCCGGACAACGGAGCCACTTCCAGGCAGTTTCCCTGGTTGGACGCGCTCTTGGTGGCCTTGCGCCAGGCTGCCACCTTCAGTTCTTCGTTCACGTCCATGCTGCCTGCGCCTCTCTGATCAACTTGATAGAGACATGTTGCGGGTGTGAGTCGGCTCGAATTCTGTCGTATCGAGCGCGGATGGCCTCGACATCTTCTGGCCGGTTGGTCACGTGCCCGTGAGTCGCGGACTCGATATATACCGTATCCGCACCTCCGGGAAGTTGCGCAATGATAAATCCGCCAGAGGTGCCGGTGGTCGCCCCGAGGCTCAGAGGGATGATCTGGACGCTGACCCTAGGTGACTCGGCCGCTTCCAAGAGGCGTTCGAGCTGAAGGCCCATCACCTTCTTTCCGCCAATAGGACGGCAGAGGACGCCCTCGTCCAGCACCACCCAAAGGATGGGGCAATTGGGGCGCACCAAGATATTTTGTCGATCCATTCGCGCTTGGACCGCAGTTTCCACGCGTTCCTCGCTGATACCAGGTTCACCGCGGATGACGACTCGGGCGTAGTCCTCGGTCTGCAGGAGGCCCGGCACGACCAGGGGCTCCCAGCTGTGCAAGGTGTGGGCTTCCTGTTCGACTTCGAGCCAGTCGCGGAACCAGCGGGGGCTCGCGCCTCGGGTCAGTTGCGCCCGGAGGCGGACGAGCTCGCCGTCGGCGTCCACGGCGTCGTCGTAGCGCTGCATGAAGTTCTGGCTCGGGGTGCGCTCGCCGCGCTCGATGAACCCGACGAGGCTCTGGCTGAACTGGATGATCCGCGCCAGGCGGTCCTGGGTGAAGTCGCACCGCAGTCGGTGCTTGCGCATTTCGGCGCCCAGAAAGGCCAGCGGCCGCTCTGTCGGATCGGGGTCGAGAGGAATGGGCATGACGGCTCCGTCGGGTGGAATGCGCTACTCCTTCAGCACGGCGAGCACAGCGGCAGTACAAAGCGTCCGGCTATGTGGCCCGTCTTTCGCTGCACAAAGTAGCCGGTCGGGAGCACGCTGTGAAGCGGTTCGAGGAGCTGGGCGGCAAGGGCGATGCCCGTCCGCTCGGCCAATTGGGCGTCCCATATAGGGGTGTCAAAAGGTAGTCCATTATGTCCAAATATAAGGAGATAAGAATGGCCGTCGGAGTGGGGGAGGGCCCGGATTCGACCACCAGTCGCCGCCGCAGTCGGTTAGGGGTTTGTCACCGGGACGACAGCGCTGCGGGGCGATCTTCGCCGTACCTGTCAGGGGGGTGGAATGACAGCGCGTGAGATCGGGACGGGCCGGGGTGGCAGGCATCGGGTGGGGGCTCCTGTGAACGAGGTCCAGCCGGGGCGGTGGGATCCGGCGAAGCGGGCCGCCGCCCGTCAGCTCGACCGACTGGAACCCGCCTGGACGGTCTGGTACGGGGTCGGCGCCAGGTGCTTCTACGCCGTGGCCATCTGGGAGACACCCGAGCCCCTGATCGTCCGGTCCCGCTCGGTCGAGGAACTCGGCGCCCTCATGCGCGAGGCCGAGCGGCCTGGTCGTACCGGAGCCGCCTCATCCCCGTCACCGGGGCACCCGCCGTCCCCGCAGGCGCACCCCGCCATCCCGCCGCCTCCGCCCACTGGTCACTCCCAGTCACCAGGGCGGACCGTGAGCCTGCCGCCCTGGCCTACCGTCCTCCCGCCCGCGCCGCGTCCACCCCGAGGAGCGAACATGCCCGACAGCACGCCGGACGCCCGCGTCGTCAACTGGGAGCTGCCGCACGACCTGTCGATGGCCGGCAAGGCGCGCGGCATGGTGCGCGAGACCCTGCTGTCCTGGGGGCTCCAGGCGCTGGCGGACGACGTGGTGCTGGCGACCGGTGAGTTGCTGGCGAACGCGCTGGCCTACGGCGCGCCGCCGATAGGGCTGGCCCTGTCGGCACGCGGCGACGAGCTTCGGGTCGAGGTCACCGACCATGGTCGCGGACGGCCGCGCCGGCTGGACCTGGGCGTGGAGGCCGTCCACGGCCGCGGCCTGGCCATCGTCGAGGCCCTGGCCGCCGAATGCGGCGTCACCACGCGTTCCGGCGTCGTCGGCAAGACGGTCTGGGCCCGCTGGCGCGTTCCCGCGCGGTGCGCGCCGCCGGCTCAGGACGCCGGCCGGCGCGCGAGCGGGGCGACCGGCATCGCATGCGAACCTTTCCCCTGATCGGCCCCCGGAGACCCGCATGAGGGCGCGAGCGCCGGGTGACCGCATGAGCGGCGCGCTTCGGCAGACACAGCGTCGGTAGCCGCCTCCTCGGGGATCAGGACACGGCCGAACGCGTGGCGTCGGGGGAGACGCGGGCGAGGTGGTCGTGGAGTTCGGCGTGGCGGAACTGGTAGAGGGGGCCGACGGCGCGGAGCAGGCCGGTCTTGTGCATGTCGTCCAGGAACGTCATCAGGCGCAGCGGCAGCCGGCCGGTCGCGGCCAGCAGGGGCAGGGTGAACACGGTGGCCGCCCAGGCCCGCCGTCCCCGCTGCGTCACCGTGGCGAGCATGCCGCCCACGAGCAGGCCGAGGCCCAGCTCGCGCAGCCGGTCGCCCGGTTCGCCGCCCATCTGCCGCAGCACCCAGCCGGCGCCGAGGGCCAGCGTCGTGCCGAGGAGCAGCCCGGTGACCAGCCGCATGCCGGTCAGCGCCCGGTTGGCCCGCCACACCGCCATCGGGGTGAGGGCGCTGGTGAACCGAGGCGGCCGTTCCTCGTCCGACTCCTCGGGCCGCGGGCCGGCGATCGTCAGCCAGAGGCCGGTCGTGGTCATCACCGCCATGCCGACCCCCTCCCAGAACCCATAGACCGCTCCGGTGACGACTCCCATCGGCAGGCCCATGCCGGGAATGGACAGCATGGCGAGCCGGAAGGGCCTGATCTGCTCGCGTACCAGTCGGGCGAGGTGGTCCGCGAGCGTCGGGCGGGAGAAGGCCGGAGTGTCCGAGGCCATCGACGCCGTGCCCAGGCCGTAGGCGAACCACAGGGCCAGCCCGAGCGGAGCGTGGCCGGTCGCGAGCGGAGGCAGCGCGGCGGGCAGGCCGTACAGGATGCCGGTCAAGGAGATGGTCCAGCCCTGGACGGGCCAGGCCGGCCGCTTGCGTCCCGGCGGGGTGGCCGCCTGCCGCGCGACGCGCCACCAGGCCACTTCACGGGTGCCGTGGGCCGTCGACAGCCGGGCCAGGAGCGACAGCCATCGGCGCACCTTGACGGGGTCCCAGGTGTGGTGCGGGCGGAAGGGGTCGCCGGCGGACGGCCGGGTGGGTGGCCGGTCGAGCAGGGCGGGGATGAGCTCGTCGAGCAGGTGCGCGCGCAGCGCGGCGGCGTCGCCCGCGTAGACGGTCGCCAGGGGTGTGGGATCGGCGCCCCGCTCGATGTAGACGGTGCGCACGAGCCACAGCCCGAGCGCGGTCCTGGTCGCCGCGGCGAGCGCGGGCGCCTCGCCGTTCTCCATCGCGCGCAGCGTCCGATCCCAGGCCGGGGTGCGGTCCGGTGGCAGGTCGTCGGTCAGGTAACCGATCGCGACCTTGGGGTCGAGCGCCTTGGGCGCGATGACCGCGGCGCCCTTCAGCACCCGGCCGGACTTCTTGACGGCGTCGCCGTACTCGTCGGTCCGGGAGGTGAGGATCACCTGGTCGCGTTCGGCCAGCGTCTTGTTCAGCGCGGCGATCACGCCGGGCCGGGCCGCCTCGGGCAGCTCGTCCAGGCCGTCCAGGACCGGCAGGACGTGACCGCGCCGCACCAGCAGGTCGGCGCCGTCCGCGCCCTTTCCCCGGCCCCGCGCCACCCCGTAGTCCGTGCGCAGCCGCTCGGCCAGCCAGTCGTGCAGGCGCGGGTGGACCTCGACGTCCCAGTCGGCGAGCGACACCGGTACCGGTACCGGCTCCTCGGAGGTGCGGGTCTCGATGAGCAGCAGCAGAAGCCGGACGGCCAGCGTGGTCTTCCCCGTGCCCGCGCCGCCGGTGATCACCAGGCGGCGCCGGCGCAGGGCGCGGAACGTCGCCGCGAGCCACTCGTCATCGGCCGCGTCGCCGGAGATGTCGCCGTCGGCGACCAGCCGGGCGTGGTCCATCATCGCGGTGCGCCGAGTCAGGTGCCAGGGGACCGGGATGGCGGGAGCTCCCTGCGCGCGGATCGCCCGCTCCTCGGCCCACCGGTCGTGCACCAGCTCGGCCAGCACCCGCTTGGCCTCGGCGACGTCCTCGGGCGGCCCGGCCGCCCACGCCCGCCTGAGCCACAGGACCAGCGGCACCACGAGCGCGACCGTCGTGAGCAGCACGCCGGCCGCGTCCCCGAGGTGCAGTTTCTCACCGAGATCGAGCCTGACCAGCACCATGACGACGACCGCGCCGAGCCCGAGCAGGGACAGGCAGGCCGCGGCGGTGACCATGAGGCGACGGCGAGACCGGGACATGATCGGATACTGACAAATCTGGTCGGCCGCCGTCAGGGTGATCGCGAATTCCGTGACCGGTCGGAGACGCGACCGGCCGGTGCTGCCGGTGCTGCCAATGCTGTGACCGCGAAACGATCGCGGCTTGGCGCCGTGGTAGGCGCCGGCTTCGCCGTACCACGACCCGCCGACCCGGCGCCGATCACTACAGCACCTGGCGAAGGT